>NZ_CP168172.1:0-70409 GCF_040223885.2 Microbacterium sp. WHRI 7836 | reverse complement strand
CCCGGTCGACGGGCAGCCGGAGGGTGCGTCCGTGTCGGAAGGCGGCAAGACGCTCACCGTTCCCGGCCAGGGCGTGTACACGATCGACGAGGAGACGGGGGCTATCACCTTCGCTCCCGAGCCGTCGTTCCGCGGTGCGGCGACCCCGGTCGTCTACGCCGTGACCGATCAGCTCGACAACACCACCACCGCGACGGTGACGATCACGGTGCAGGGTCTTGACCCCGTCGCCAAGAACGACACCATCACCGCGGCGCCGGGATCCCCGGTGACGATCGACGTGCTCGCCAACGACTCCGGCGCGACCGGTGCGCCGCTCAACCCCGCGTCGCTGCAGCTCGTCAGCACGAACGGTGCGCTGGTTGACCGGATCGTCGTACCCGGTGAGGGAACGTGGACCATCGTGGACGGCAAGATCGTGTTCACCCCGCTCCCCGACTTCCGCGGAACGACCACCCCGGTGACCTACTCGATTGCCGACGTGAACGGTGTGCGGACCACCGCCACCGTCACCGTGACCGTGACCGGCGGGCTGCCCGCGACGGGTGGAGACATCCCGTGGCTGCCGATCGGCGGCGGACTCGCCCTGCTCCTGGGCGGACTCGTGCTGCTGATCCGTCGGCGCAGGACCGCGTAAGCAAACACGATCTCAAGGCACCCGCCCCTGAGTGACGAACTCCCCGGAAGACGGCACGGCCGCCTTCCGGGGAGTTTGTCTTCCGGGACGGCTGACCCCGCGCTGCACGCGAGGCGACGCGCGTCAGCGGGTAAAGATAGGCACTGCGAGGACAAGCGTCCACACTCCGACGAACGCCAGACCGATGAGGAGGCACTTGCCGGTCGCCCGCTGTGTCGCGGACTCGTGCGCTTGCTGGTTGGCCCGACTTCCTTCACTGATCCGCGCGAATTGCGGCTCACGCCGGGTCGGTCCGCGCGATCCTCGTCGGGTCATCCTCCAGACAGCGCCGCATCGCGGACACGTCCACGTCGACCCCTCCGACGCACCCGCAATCGAGGGATTTCCCAGTCCAGGTGTCAGGCACGCCGGCGAGCAAGATTCGGCCGGGATATACGTCGCCACACCGTTGACCGTAGCTCAGCGGACGCTACTTCGCGTCGTCGATGACCGATCGCACCCGACGATCAGCACGGCGAGAGCAGGGACGCGAGCGGCGACGAGACCGCTCAGCGTGGCGATCCGCCACAGCCGTGTTGCGTACAGCGATCGCGGCATCCATCCGCTTCAGGATGCTCTCCACTGCGGCGCGGTCAACACGATGGTGCATGCCCGCATCTTCCCATTCCACGGACATGGGCCATGGACTCCCTGATGCGAAGTCGTCCCCAATTGGATGTAGACCTTTGGCTAGTGTGGCCTAGCTACAAGTCAAGGTCAGCCGTTCACCCAGAAGTTGTAGGTGTGAACCAGAGGAGGTGCACCGCTGCCGCGGCTTCGACAGGATGGAGACGTCTCCCGAGGGTGGGTTGCGCTTTCTCGCACTACCTCTGGGGAGTCGGTGAACCGGGATCTGGGGATACCGGGAGCAGTCAGCGTTCCCTCCGTTCTTGCGGAGTGAGATGTCGGATCCCCCTCATACGCCCCCGCGCATGAGGGGGATCGACTTTTATCCGCAAACCCGGTCTGGTCGCGACCGATGTCCCAGCCTTGCCGTCGCATGAGGGCGTGCATCTTCCGGCGCCCGTAGACGCCGTAGTTCTCCGCATGCAGCCGGGCGATCTCGGGCACGAGCAGATCATCCTGCAGCTGCCGCGCGGACGGCGCGCGGCCCACCGCGGCGCGATAGCCGCGTGAGGTGAAGAATCCTCTCACCGCCGGTCGCAGGACCTGGCAGATGAGCTCGACCCCGAAACGATCCCGGTGTTCGTTGACGAACCGGATCATCTCGTCGAGGGGTGGTCGAGCTCCTTCGCGAAAAAGATGCTCGCAGCCCTGAGGATCTCGTTCGCCTTCCGCAACTCCGAGACCTCCTTCTGCAGCCGCTTGATCTCCGCCGTCGCATCCGTCGTCAACCCGGGCTTCACGCCCGCGTCGACCTCGTAGCGGCGCTGCCAGAGGCGCAGTGTCTCCGGGCTCATCCCGAGCAGCCCGGCGACGTGACGGACCGCGCTCATCATGTTCGGGTGCGACGGTCGCGTCTCCGCGAGCATCCGCAACGCCCGCTCACGCATCTCCGGCGAATACTTCCTGTTCATCGTGTTCCATCCTTGCTTGAAGAACGGAACGAAAGTCAGGCCGATTCACCGCAACCTGGGGGATGGTGCAGCGCAGAACGATGCTAACCCGCCGGTGAGTCAACCGGAAGAGCTCTCATCCCGCCGGTCCGACACCACGTCGCGTATGCGCAAGCCAATGTCAAGGGAGCGGCGTCGCGCCAGCTCCTTGGCCAGGATCGACACAACGGAAGGACGGACACATGTCGAATGAGGATGCGACCGCGGCCGCCATGCGCGCGGCATTCTGGTCGTGGATGGTGATCATCATCGGCGGGCTGCTGGTCATGATCGTGCTGCCCCTGGCGGGGCGGTGAGTACGGTGCGCGGATTCATTCGGAACAGCGGACTCAGCCTCGCTTTCCTGGTCATCTTTCTTCTCACGATCATCGGCCAATCTGTCGCGGGGTTCATCTACAACAACGAGGAACTCGCCCAACATGGTCAAACGCCCGTGACGTATGTCGACTTCGTGACGTCCTCTGACTTCCTCGTCGACGTCGCGGAGAACTGGCAGTCCGAGTTCTTACAGTTCTTCCTCTTCATCTTCGCGACGATCTGGTTGATCCAGCGCGGCTCCGCCGAGTCGAAGAAACCTGGAGACGAGGGCGTGGGCACAGACGAAGAACAAATGGTCCGAGCCCACGCACGGGCAGACTCTCCCCGATGGGCGAAAGCGGGTGGCGTGCGTTTGTGGGTGTACTCGAACTCACTGCTGCTGACGATGGGGGCCATCTTTCTCCTGTCCTGGCTGGCGCAGTCCCTCGCAGGGCACGTCGTCGCCAACGAAGAGAACGCGATGCACGGCCTGCCACCCGAAACCTGGGGCGACTACGTGATCTCCGCCGAGTTCTGGAACCGCACCCTGCAGAACTGGCAGTCCGAGTTCCTCGCCGTAGGAGCGATGGTCGCTTTCGCGATCTACCTCCGCCAACGAGGATCGAGCGAATCCAAGCCGGTGGGAGTGCCGCACCACATCAGCAGCGTCGAGTCCGAATAGGAAGCACGTCCCGCTGGACGGATGACCTGCTTTTCGCGCGCGGCAATGACGCCAACATATCCGTCCGCCGTGGAACTGTCGTTCGCGGAAGGGGTGATCAATCGCATTTGACGCGCGTAGGGTGAGCACGTCAGCCCGGACCCCGCCGACCGGCGGTGGGTTCGGAGCCTGAACGGTTCGGGCCCACTCGTCGCCACGATGAAGTGAGTCGTCCCGTCGTCTAAGCGACGATCGCGGTTGAGATACGGTCATCGCATGGGCACCCTTCACTACGGTGGATCGAACGATCCGATCCACATCGAGGAGCGCGCACTTGCGCATCTCAAACTCGTCATAGCGACAAAGCTACGTCGGCAGGAATCTTTCACCCTGTCATGGCGGCACGCGGAAGGCGATGAGTCGAACGGACGCAGCACGGTCTGGCTACACCCCTCGATTCCCCTCCGCTTCGCCTTCGACGAGTCAGAAGCCCCGCAACTCAACGCGAAGTGGATCGAAGCTCTCATGAACTCCGCCAACAGCTCCGGTGGGATCACCTTGGTGGATGAAGTGCTCGACCCACCAGCGAACTGAGACACGCACCCCGAGCATCGGTACCGGGATCAGTGGCCGCCAGAAACGATCGTTTCCGGCGCGGGCATGACCGGAGGGCGCGGGTCCTGCCGTAAGCAGTAGCCGAAACTGGGTCTTCGGGTGGGTCCGGGTCACTAGGGTGGTTCTCATGGCCAGTCTTGTGTACGGGGATGGCGTGGATCCGATTCATATTGAGGATCGGGCGCTCGCGCATATGAAGATCGTTATTGCGACGAAGTTGCGTCGTAATGAGAGCTTCACGTTGTCGTGGAAGCATCCCGAGGGTGATCCGGGGGGGCGTTCGACGATCTGGATTCATCCGTCGATTCCGCTCCGGTTCACTTTCGATGAAGTTGAGCCGCCGCCGATCAGTCTCAGGTGGGTCGAGCAGCTCATGCACACCGCGAATTCGTCGGGCGGGATCACGCTCGTTGATGAAGTGTTGGATGCCCCTGAGATCGAAGCTGCTGCAGACTAGAGCAGATCCCAGCTTCCGGATAGGCCGAGTGTCAACACGGCTTGGTCGGAGTCCAGTGTCACGTGTTCTTCGGTGATGATCACGTGACTGTGGGGCGTGACCAGGGAGCGGACGAGTCGATCTCCTGCGGCTTCGAAGCGCACCACTCTTCCCGTGCTAGCGGCCGCCGCTTCGAGATCGTCGCAGAGCTGTTCCGCGTCCTGCGTCGGGGAGAGGATGAAACTTGCCCCGTCGATGGTGACAAGCGTCTGAAGTGTGGTGCGCTCGCTCATCCGTTCAGGGTACGAGCCGTGCGTTTGGGGATCGAAGGGGCTTGCGCGCTGGGGTCAGGCTGGTGCACTATCCGGATCGCGTTCGAGGCGAGTGCCCTCGGCGGGTTCGGGGGTGAGGTAGAGCCCGGTGGGAGAGTTGGCGGCGAAGGCGAGGGCATCGACCCATGCCCGGTTGATTGCCGGTTGCCGGCCCCCGAAGTACTTGAATACCAGCGCACTTCCGGAGTGCACCCACACCGTTGTGCGGCCACCGCCCGTACCGGCATCGTCTTTCCATGTGAAGGCGAAGGGCTCACCACGGCGGAGCTTCGCCGAGATGACGAGCTGGAGGTGATTGAGTGCCCGATCTTCGATGTCGACCTTCAGTCCGCCTTCGTAGATGAACTTTCCCATGACGTGCATTCCTCGGTCGTATCGCCACGGACACCTCTGCAAGCAGGCGAGACGAAGGGAATCGTCGTGCCGTGAATCTTCATTCTCTCACCGATCCTTGACGGCTAGTGTTCGCGTCCGACCAAGACGCTCACCGGCCGCGTTGGCGTGTTTTGACTCTCCGGCGCCCTGGCCCCCGTTGTCTCCGCGGTGCGGGAGACCCGCACGCGAAATAGTGAGACGCAAGCACCGAGTGCCGAGCAGAGAAGTATCCGGTGCCCGCGGGGGCGTGGGCACCGGATACGAGGGAGCGAGATTTGTTAGTTGTCGGACAGTGCGTCCTTGACGTTCTCGCCAGCCTTCTTCGCGCTGGCCTTGGCCTGGTCGGCGTGGCCGTCGGCTGTGGTCGACTTGTCGTTGGTTGCTTTGCCGACAGATTCCTTGGCTTTGCCTTTCAGATCTTCGGCAGTGTTCTTGATGTCATCTCCGATACCCATCGGATTCTCCTTTCAGTGGGGCTGACGACGGGGAGTTGTCAGCGGTCGGTGTGGGTGTCGCCCTCGAGCTCGATCTCTTCCTTGCGGACCTCTGCGCTGACCTGCTCAGTGTCGGTCTTGGTTTCTGTGCCGATGCGGACACGCTCGACCGGCACCGTCTCCTTCTCGACCACGGGGCGCTCCTCCGTGAGGACGACCTCGTGCTCTTCCTCGCTGATGTCCGGACCATCCAGGGCGTCTTCGACGTTCGCCTCCGTGATGGGTTCACGCTCGAGACGAACCTCTTCGTGGCTGACGGGGACCGTGACGGTCTCCTGCTCGGTGACGACGTACTTGCGGAGGCGGGCTCGGCCGGTCTCGACGCGCTCCGTGCCGACGTGCAGCTGCTCCTCGGACCGAGTCATCGCGTCGTCGGTCGTCGGTCCGGAGGTGTCGTAGCCGTCGGTCGATGCCACATCCCGGTCCGCGGGTGCGTTGGCGACGGGAGCGGCGCCGGTTCCGTAGTAGGTGTACAGCTCGTCCTGTTCGTTGTCGGTGAGGTCGGTGCCAGCATTGATGCGAGGTGCGTCTTTGACGAAGTCTTTCGCGTACGGGACTCGGAGATCTCCGTCGACGGCGTCGGCCTGGTCGAGCGGGACGAACGATTCCGAGGTTCCGAACAAGCCCGTCGCTACGGTTGCCCAGTTCGGCCGACCGCTGGTGGGGTCGACATAGATCTGGCCGACCTTTCCGATCTTGTTGCCGTCAGTGTCCGTGACGGTGGCCCCGATGAGGCTGGCGATGTTCTGTTCGCTGATCATTGGTGTTGCCTTTCGTTCGGTCGTGCGGGTGGTGGGTGGTTGAGGAAGTCGGTGTATCAGGGGCGACGACGGCAGGGGTTACCGGCCAAGTCCCACGCGGTCGACCCTGCGGTGGTACCGCATCCCCGCAAGGCCGCCGAGGATCGCGCCGATGAGGGCGACCACAGCGGCACCGAGGGCGGTGAGGATGCCGGTGAGAGTGGCTGTCTCGGGGGTGACGGGGATGCGCGGGAAGCTCTGCAGGTTGGCGAGGATGTCCCACTGGGAACCGGCTATCGCGGTGACGATGGCGAGGATGATCGCGATCACGATCGCCCACAGCCACACCGCGACACCCTGCTTGACTCCACTGAAGCGGGCCATCCGTCCGGCGACGTAGCCCCCGGCGTAGTAGGCGATGAGCAGGACGAGTCCGATCGCGATGGCGCTAATGATGCCGGTCGCGCCGACGTTCTCTGTCGCGGCGTCGGCGGCCTCCTCTGGGGTGGTGCCGTTGCCGAGCCCGACAGCGGCCCCGATCGCGGCGACCAGGGCGGTCAGGAGCACGGTGGTGCCCATGGCGGTCAGCCATCCGAAGAACGCGGATCCGAATTTGAACCCGCCGAATTCTGCTTTCTCACGCTCGTGGACATCGGTGCGGAGAGTGTGATTCGCATCGACGGGGACGGCTGCGTGAGAGGAGTCCTTGTCGTAGACGGGTGCGCCGGGTTCCCGGGGCTCGTGGGAATCGTTGCTGTTCATACGGCGAAAGTAGGCGCTTTCGGAACGAGCGCAGGAGGTGGTTGCCTCCGGGGTTCGAGGCGCGTACTGTATGCAGGCTTACTAACTAAGTCTCTCTGTGTGCTCGGCCTGAATACACTGTAAGTCTGTTCGGAGCAAGGGTCCTGACCGAGGCGGGGGAGACGGTGTAGAACGGGTTCCACCGACTGTTCGGTCGGTCCGCGACGAGAGGAGCACTAATGTCGGACAACTATGAGACGACCAGCCCGAGCGGCTCGGGCGTGAACGCCCCCGGTTCTTCGGGCAAGGTGGATGCTGTCAAGCAGGAAGCCACCGACCTGAAGGACACGGCGGCAACTCAGGCGAAGGACGTTCTTGGCACCGCCAAGGATGAGGCTGCGACCGTCGTGGGGGAGGCGAAGACGCAGGCGAAGGAGCTGTATGCGCAGACGCAGCGGGAGCTGTCGGAGCAGGCGAACACCCAGCAACAGCGTCTTGCCGGTGGTCTTCGCTCTGTCAGCGACGAGCTCGGCTCCATGGCCACTAACTCGGAAGGCAGTGGCGTCGCCAGCGATCTGGTCCAGCAGGTGTCGGGGCGTTTGTCTGCTGCCGCAACCTGGCTCGGCGACCGGGACCCTGGTTCTGTGCTCACGGAGGTCAAGCGCTACGCACGTCGCAAGCCCGGCACGTTCATCCTCGCCGCCGCGATCGGCGGCATCGTTGTGGGGCGCCTCACCCGCGCCCTCGCCGCGAATGCTTCCGACGATAAAGACGCCGCTCCCGTGCCGGCACCTCCGCAGGTGCACCCTGACCCGTCCGTGCCCGTCCCCGTGGTGAACGACACGGGCGCTGGCACGCCCGTGTACTCGCAGGCGGCCGCCAGCCGTCCGGACATTCTGGGGGAGGACGGCTATGACCGACCCGACACCGTCTGAAGCGAAAGCCGCATCCACCTCGATCGGAGATCTCCTCGGGGAAGTGTCCCGTGACATTTCGACGCTGATGCGCCAGGAGGTCGCCCTCGCCAAAGCAGAGTTGAAGGACTCGGCCACGAAGTCCGCCAAGGGTGCGGGCCTGATGGGTGCCGCCGGCTACGGCGCACTGATGGCGGTGTTCTTCCTGTCCGTCGCGCTGTGGTGGGCTCTGGGAACGCTGATGGGCGGCGGCTGGTCCGGCGTTGTCGTCGCGGTCCTGTGGGCACTCATCGCCCTGATCCTGTTCCTGGTCGGGCGCAGCCAGATCAAGCAAGTGAAGGGCGTCCCGCAGACCGTGGACACCCTGAAAGAGATCCCCGAAACGCTGAAGAGAAATGAGGAAAACCGATGAGCGATTCACCCGACGACATCCGCGCCGACATCGAGCGGACCCGCCACGACCTCGGCATGGACGTGGACGCCCTGGCCGATAAGGTCTCCCCGTCGAAGATCGTGGACCGACAGGTCGACAAGGTCCGTGGCGCCTTCACCTCCGTCCGTGAGCGTGTGATGGGCGCCGCGGATGACGCCGGCTCGTCGCTGTCGGATGCGGGCTCTCACGCCGGAGATCTGAAGGACCGCGCGGTCGCCAAAGCAGAAGGGAACCCGCTGGCGGTCGGACTGATCGCGTTCGGTGCCGGCCTGCTCGCGGCGTCGCTGATCCCCGCATCATCGAAGGAGAAAGACCTCGCTGCAACCGTCAAGGAGCAGGCGCAGCCGCTGGTTGACGAGGTCACCGATGCTGCGAAAGAAGTCGGCGAGCATCTGAAGGAGCCTCTGCAGGCGTCGGTCGAATCCGTGAAGTCGTCGGCACAGGACTCCGTCGCCACAGTCAAGGACGAAGCCCAGGGCGCGGCCAGCGACGTGAAAGACCAGGCTCAGCACGCTCGCGAGAACATCTCCGACAGCTGAACCCGCACGAATCGGGCGGGCCCGTCACACGACGGGCCCGCCCCGTCACGAAGGAACCTGCGATGACCAGCACAGCCCCCGCCACCCCGCGCAACGCCCCGGACCCCGAAGCATCAGGCAAGCCCGATTCCCCAGACGATCTGCACAAGAGGTCCTGGAAATACGTACTGCGGAAGACGATTCGCGAGTTTTCTTCGGACCAGTGCACCGACATCGCCGCCTCCCTGACGTATTACGCGGTGCTGTCGCTGTTCCCCGGCCTGATTGCAATCTTCTCGCTACTGGGTGTCGTCGGGCAGGGGAAAGCCGCCAGCGATGCGGTGCTGGGAATCATCGAGCAGGTTGCTCCCGGCGACACGGTCGACACGATCCGCGGGCCGATCGAGCAGATCGCCGAGTCTCCGGGTGCCGGTTTCGCTCTCATCACCGGCATCCTGCTGGCGATCTGGTCAGCATCCGGGTACGTGGGAGCGTTCAGCCGTGCGATGAACCGGATCTACGAGATCGAGGAGGGGCGGCCGTTCTGGAAGCTGAAGCCCGTCCAGCTGCTGGTCACCGTGATCACGATCGTGCTGCTCGTGATCGCCGCGATCATTCTTGTCGTCTCCGGCTCGGTCACCAAGGCGATCGGCGACGCACTCGGCATCGGCGACGTGCCCCAGACGGTCTGGTCCATCGCCAAGTGGCCGTTGCTCATATTCATCGTGGTGTTGGTCGTCGCGATCCTCTACTACGCCACCCCGAACGCGAAGCAGCCGAAATTCCGGTGGATCAGCATGGGCGCCCTGCTAGCGATCATTGTGCTCGCACTCGCTACCGCAGCCTTCGGGTTCTACGTCGGAAACTTCTCGAACTACGACCGCACCTATGGATCCCTTGCGGGGATCATCATCTTCTTGCTCTGGCTGTGGATCGCGAACCTCGCGCTGCTGTTCGGCGCGGAGTTCGATGCTGAGCTCGAGCGAGGTCGCCAGCTGCAGGCGGGCATCGCCGCCGAGGAGGACATCCAGCTACCTCCGCGCGACACCCGCAAGAGCGACAAGGCCGCCGAGAAGGAGCGGCAGGACATCGAGAAGGGCCGAGAGATCCGACAGAATGCCGACCCCGACGACACAGCCAAGGACGCGACCACCCCCGGTCCTGCCAGAGAACACTGACGGACGGCCTCGCTCGGGGCGCTCACGCCGCAGCTACTGGGACAGCTCCCCGGCGAAACGGTCGAGGAGTACTTCCAGCGATACTTCGAATTCTTCGTCAGAATGGTCCTCGCTCAGAAGAGCCCGTAGCCGACGGACCTCCGGAGCGTCATCCAAGCCGATGCTCCCGTCACGCTCGGGTATATCCGCGTTTCCTTCGTCGAGCGGTTCTTCCACCGGGCCGGTCTCAGCTCCTCGAACCGCGGATTCCAGCAAGAGTTGACCGAGTAGGAAGCTGCTGAAGGACCGATACGCATCCACCGCTTGCGCGTCGGTGAACCCATGCCCCAGCAGGGTGCTGAGGAACGTGTTCACCACCTCGACGCTACGAAGCGGCGGGCGCAGCCAAGGGGCCGCGGGATGCCGGGTCGCCACTAACGGAAATGCCTGAGGATGATCGATCGCGATCTGACGCACCTTATGGGCGACATCCTGCAGAAAGCCTTGCCAATGCTCGGCCAACTCCTCATCCAGGTTCGATGTCAACTGTCCGAGGAGCAGAGCGATCACACCCTCGAGCAGATCCTCACGCCCGTGCACGTACCGGTAAAGAGACATCGCTTCCACACCCAGTTCCTGAGCAAGGGAGCGCATAGAGAGGCCCTGTGCCCCGGCGCGATCGATCTGGCCTAGGGCGGTCTCGATGATGAGTTCGCGACTTAGGCGCCCGGCCGCTGACCCTCGGGGCTCCCGGCTAGATCCTCTCGACATGACGCGTCATCCCTCCCAACGGTCAGGAACGCACCGTCCCTGCGGGTGCAGATCGGACCGACCGATATATGCCACGGTAACCCTGCTTACAACGTAAGCAGGGTTACCTGCCCTCGGTGCGGTCCTGTACCCACCGGACGCGAGAGCCTGCAGGTCAGTTTTCTCCGTTGGCGGCTTCGTCTTCTTCTGGGTTGAAGTGCGAAGGCGAGTCGGACAGGCCTGCGGCTACCCCGTCGGGGTTCGCGGGGATGGTGTTGTCTTCGCCCAGACCCCCGGGCTTGACCGTTCCCTCGGAATCGTTGGTCGGAGCATCGGTATCGGAGTTCTCGAAGCGTGACGCATTGCTGTCGTTGGTCATGGCCCTCTGCTTTCTCTTTTTCCTGTTTCGGGAGACGGCTAGAGTACCTGCTGCGAACAACCCGGTCGCACACAGCGGGGAGTGACTTCTGCCCGGGCGTTCGGCGGCGATCAGACCCGCGGGAGCAGGTCATCGCCGTGGTGCCGATCGAGGAGCGATTGACAGCTCTCGTGTCAGGGACGATGTCCACAGAGCATGTGTCGAGCTCGCGCGCCGAATCTACGAGTTCTCTTTGGAGGTCCCCCGTTCCGCCGTCACAGCCCTCCTCGGGTGCCCGGAAGTGAGGTCCATACCAGCCTCGCCCTCTTCGATGAGGAGTGGATTATCGGGTCTCGGGTCTCGGGTCCGGGGTGGAGTGGCGGGGGAGCAGTGGGAAGTGCCCCGCCTTTCGTCACGATGGCGTCGGCGGTTCGAAATGCGGGATAGGCGCAGGGCGCTCACCGCGCTTCTCTCGGTGCTGCGCTCGCGCCTTGTCGGTGATCGGTACGGCGTAGGCGGGGGACATGATGGGCGCGAACTTCGGAAACCGGCGGCCTGTGACGACGCTCGGGGTGATCTTCAGCACGAACAGCTTCGGCGTAGCGGTCCATGACTGGAAATGCTGCGCGCCGACGCGGTGAAGCTCAGATTCGCTGGTCACCTGCTCGGCAATGCCACGAACCACGACGCTCCAGAAGTCGGCGTCGTCCGCTCCGTCAACCTCGACTGCGACACGAGACTGCGAGGTGACAGCCAGGAACTTCGAGTCCACCGCTGACCGGATATACATGCTCTCGTCGACAGCGAAGTGATTCACCGGTCGAATGTCGGGGAATCCATCCACACCGACAAAGCCGATTCGGCAGAGCTGCGAGGTTCGCAGCAGCTCCCAGCACTCGGCCTCGTCGAGCTCCTCTGGTTGAGAGCCGTGTTCACGGCTTTCAGTTTTTGCAGTCATCACGAACCTTCCTGAGGGGAGCGGCGCCGAGTCGGCGATGCTCTTATCGTGACGGTCCCACCGGCTAAGGTCCACTCAGGATTGCAAGGGGGTCACTGTAGTCCCGTGCTCCGACTGAGGATAAGACTTCGCCTGCAGAAGATTGGAGACAGGAAATGTCTAACGGGAACGTGCAGACCTACGAGCGAGAGGACGCCTGGCATAACAGGCTCGTAGGGTTTGCCGAGGTCGAGGGCAGTCATCCAATGAAGGCGGACGCGGTCGCGGAAGGTCGCGCTCTTGCTCGAGCGTTGCAGGTCGGCCATCACATCGGCAGTCAAGAGGATGGACCGGCGAACTGAGATCGTGCAGATCTCGCACAGGCAGGAATCAGGTATCGCTGCGTAGCGCCGCGTGGTAGGTAAACGGCGGTCTTCTGTAAGCGGAGGACAGTTGACGGGAGGGGCTGCCCCAAAAGGTCGTCACAATCAGCAAACGGCAGGGGATTCCGGCGGGCCGCGCGACGGGTGTCTCGTGTCGTATGGGGTACGTGACGCCTGTTGCGATTCGGCTGGTGCTATGCACCAAGTGACGTCGATGAGACGTCTCGTGTGCCTAGAGGGCAGACATGACGCGGGAATCGACGGCGATACTTGACTCTGACACTGTGGAAGGCGAGAGAACTGAGACATGTTATCCATCGGAGCCTTCGCGCAGGTCGGCCAGGTGACCCACCGGATGCTGCGGCATTGGGACACCGCTGGCCTGCTCGTACCAGCTCACGTGGACGAGTACAGCGGCTACCGTTCCTACGACCCCTCGCAACTTGAACGCCTGCATCGGATCGTTGCACTGCGGCAACTCGGCTTCGGTCTCGACGACATCTCGTCGATTCTTGAGCGCGGAGTCGATGCGAACCGCATCGACGCTCTGTTGCGTATCCGACGCGCTGAGGTCGAGCAGGAACACCGTATCGCTGCTGACCGACTCGTTGACGTGGAACGGCGGCTCCAACTCATCGAGAAAGAGAACCACATGTCCCGGATAGAGATCGTTGAGAAGTCACTGCCCGCTGTCCGCCTGGCCGCCCGCCGCGTGGTCGTCGCAGATCAACCTGAGGTCGCAAGCGTGGTGGGTCCCGCGTTCGATGCCGTTTCCGAGATCATCGGCGATGAGTGCGGGTCCCTGACGACGCCGATCGCACAGTACGAGACGATCGAAGACGGTCTGCAAGTCATCGCCGGCTACGCCTACAACGGACCCGTCCGCGACGGCTTCGAAGTTGTCGACCTGCCCGCCGCTGAAGTAGCCGTCTGTGGCATCCATCTCGGTTCCATGGACCACATCGCCGAGAGCTGGCAAGCGATCCACGCTGAGGTATTTGCTCGAGGGCTTGTTCACTCAGGGCCGTGTCGGGAACTCTATGTCCGGGCGGTCTCGGAGAACCAATCCGATTGGGTGACGGAGTTGCAGCAGCCTGTTCGTCGCAGCTGAAGCTGTCTATGACGAATCCGCATTCCCCCTGGCTGTTCTCAACAGCTTGATCCATGCTCGCCCCGCCGTAAACGATCGTTTTCGGTGGGGCGGGAGGCGTCGACGAATCGGCGCACGACACGCCGGAAATCCATCCGCCGAAACCCCCTGCCGAAACCCAAACGCACCGAAACATCGGCGGTACCGTTTTCGGCATGGCACACGAAGTCGGATACGCCCGCGTCTCGAAGCGGGAGCAGAACCCCCAAGCGCAAGAGGCCGAGCTGCGCGCGGCCGGCTGCGAACGGGTCTTCGTCGACCACGGCGAGTCCAGCCGAGTCACCGATCGCCCGCAATGGCTCGCATGCCTCGACTACCTCCGACCGGGGGACACCCTCAAAGTCCGCCGCCTGGACCGGCTGGCCGGCAGCGAACGCATCCTGATCGAAACGCTGCAGGACCTCGATAACCGCGAGGTCAACATCGTCAGCCTCACCGAACCCATGATCGACACGACAACCCCGATGGGTCGGGCGCTCTACGGCATCGTCGCCGTATTCGCGCAGCTCCGCGTCGACACCATCCGAGACAACACACAGCGCGGCCTCGACTACGCACGCAGCCAGGGGCGGGTCGGCGGCCGCCCGAGCGTGATGACGCCCGAGCGTATCGCGACCGCCGAGCAGATGCGTGCGGAGCATCAGAGCTGGGAGAGCATTGGCCGCGTGCTCGGCGTCGGAGCCTCCAGCGTCAGACGGGCGTTGAGCGGTGCCTCACTCGAGGCTGAAGGCTTTTCACTCGAGTTGAGTTTGACGCCGGGCGCTACCGCTGTTGCGTCTGCTGATTCTTGATACGGATGTCCGCCTCGATGGCGCGCTTGCGATCCTCTTCATCCCGCTTGCGCTTTGCTTCGGCTTCCTTAAGAACCTTCTCGGCCATTCGCACTTCCGAGTAAGGCGGCGAGCCAGCGAGGTTCGGAGGCAGATCAGCGGCCATGGGTTTCCCTCTTCTCGATCAGGATGTCGACCCAGCGTAGGGCAGCCGCGATCTCGACTCAAGAACCGGGCAGTTTTTTCTGCAGCCATCAGGCGGTCGGGGCTAGGCGGGAGGGAGGAGGCGCTTCAGCGCGAGAGATGCCCCGACTCCGGCGGCGTGGGATCGCAGTCGACCCGTGTTGTAATCGCCCCACCACGTCTCTTTCTTCGCACGGTTCTCCCCGCGGCGATCCGGGTGATCGTGGTCCATCTCCAGCACATCGGCGGCCGTCATCAGTTCCACGGACGAACTGGCGCGCCATGATCCACGTGTGGACTCGTATTGAGCGTATTCCTCGGAGTAGGTCACGAGGTAAAGACCGCCGTCTGAGGCGAGAATCCAGTGCTTCCTCATCCGCCATTCGCTGAGCTTGTGCGGATGATTGTTCGTCTCGCCGTTGTTCGAGACTTGGAGCAACGGCCAGTGCGACCCGAAGAGTTCCACTTCGATGAAGTGACCATCGCCCGCGTCCGTTCGTTTGCCGCGGATCGATGTCGTAGGGCGAACTTTCGTCTCTCGCGCTACGCGCTTGGCATAGGCGCGCAACCGTTCCAGGTTGAGGTCGGACGCGACGTACGGTTTTCGGTCAGTCGTCTGTCCCATGGAAGAAGATTCGCACAGCAACAGGTCCCCTGACCAGGATAAATTTGGGGTGGCAAGTCGATGAGCGTGCCGAGCAGCGCCGGTTGCGTACCATCGAGACCGTGCTGTCCCTACTTCGCAAGAAATTCTTCTGCGAGAAACTCCTGGGCGGCGATCACCTTCCGGTTGTCTCCGATTCTCATCCAGATATCCGGCGCGACGTTCCCATAGATGGCAGCGTGCACTGTCAACTCAGGACGAAGCGCAAGAAGCGGGTCCCTCAGGGCGACATCGAACGCATCGTCGAGTTGGTCAGGAATGATGAAAACTGCGGTTCCTCGATCGGCGTCGATGCACATCCACGAGAAATGCCCGATCGAACTGTAGGCGAATCCGTCATCCTGCGCAGTGGACCCAGCGAACGCCGGGACGTCTGCGAAGAGCCTCTTAATCAGGAACGGGAGCTCAAAGTTTGATGCAACGGACCAAGCGGTAGGTGCGTCGTTCATCCCCTCGGTAAGAGCGTTAACGAGGATCGGCTGTGAAGTGACCATACCTAGACTTGTCCTTAGACTCTCGTAGCTGCCATAGAGGCAGCACCACCAGCGAATACGGGGTTCTGTGCGGCTGCTTTGACTTGAGATGCGAGATCCGCCACAGACCCTCCCTTCGGTGGCTTGAGAGTAGCGGACATCGATGCGTTGTCGCAGATCCGAGACCTGCTCCCGCGCGTCGACACCCCCGTGTACCCAATGAGCTTCGTCAGCTATGCCGGCTTCCTGTCTCATAACTAACCTCGCGTACCGGTCCGTGAGCCGGTGGTTGCGGCACGTAGTTATGAGAATCTGATCGGCGCGGGACTACGGCCCGTTCGTCGTGTTCGCCTGGGGTCGGGTGAGACGCCTCACAAGGCTAGGGATATGAGAGCGTCATTGTGTCGCAGAGGAAGGCCCGAGTGCGTCTTGGCCGCCCCGCTGGCAGGCGTACGACCTCCGGTCCAGAGCGTCCAAGGTGACTAATGGCAGACGCGCTCGTGGCGCCGATCCGCCTGCCACCCGAGGAGCACATTGGCTGGCCGCCCGCGCCACTTGATGCAGAGGCATCCGGGGGCATCGGCGAGATGCTAATGCCCCAGAGTTAAAATGTTTGGGGAGAGGGCGCTAGGGACACCGCATCGCCGAAGTCGTCCGCAAGGCTCTCGACCAGCCCGTCCGCCGCAAGGGAGACGTCAGATCGCATGGAGACTACCTCCTCCGTGTGAACGAGATCGTGCTGCGACATGTTGCGAATGGAATCAATCACCTCCAGGACTGGAAACTCGGCACGTTTTCGCAGCTCGTCTGTGATGTAGCGGTCCTCGGCGTCGGGAAGGTCAATGCGCGAAGGGGCTCCGGCATCGGCGCGAAGGAAAGCGCGAACGAGGTAGAAGCTCTTGTAGTAGAGCTCGCTGAAGCCACCGTCATAAGGCAACGGAAGGCGGACGAGATTGAGGGTTCCGTCGTGTCTGGGGTGGTCTCGCTCGTTTTCCTGCGGGTAGATCCCGAGGCGAAGGCCCATGGCACCCTCCAGTCCGCTCGAACGGGACTTGACTGTGGTTCCCACCCACTTGTCGCTGGAGGGATTACCGACGAAGAGGTCTGCCTTCCACACGCCCGAGATCGAACGAGGAAGCTTCTCCCCCCGGCCCTTCGCCTGGAAGGTCTCAATGATGTCAGGAATATATCGCTGAAGCTTCGGTGGGTGTCCCCGCTGCCCTACATATAGACGAGAGTCCGGCGTGAGCGCGTCGGTGACGGACTCCAGCACCGGAATTCGTCCATCCTTCTCAGGCCCGAACAGGATTGAGTCGGCCCCGCCGCTGATATTGCAGTGGTCCTCCAGCACTTCGCTTGCGAGTGTCCAGATGAGGGGGTGCCGGGTCGCAATCGCTTCGTGCACGGTCCACTCGAAGCAGATACCGGCATCCCCGTTCCCCTCTCGAAATTCCCGCGCAAGGTCCTGCAGGGTGATCGACTGATAGCCCCCAAGGCGATGTACTCGTGCCATCTGAAGGGAGTACAGAGTGGCCTCGAGGACAGGCGCGACCATCGAAAACTTTGCCATCACGGGGTCGCTGACTTCGGCCGTTTGAAAGCTACGCATTGTCCGCATGCTGCCGATGTTAGCGGGAATCGAGCGCGGCCCGACGGCCTATGTTTCTTGCGCGGCGGATCACAATCTGCCTACAGCTTTGGAGTCCGATCTACAGGCCGCACGCGATGCTCGGAGCAGCCATCCTCTTCGGTGGGGCTCCCGCAGGAGCGCCGAGTAACACGCAGATGACCCCTTCACGGGTAGGGGTCATCTGCGTGTTAGATGAGGGCACCCAGCCGCTTTCTTCCACGGACCGGTTATCTGTGATTGGGTCTCACCATGACATCTCGCCGTTCGAACACCGTCGATTACATGACCCAGTGCACCGTGATCATCACCTACGTCGACGGCGATCGTCAGGACCGTCTGGTCTACGAGCGGCCGCAGCCGCAGATCCCCGACGGCCGGCTCACAACGTTCGACCGTATCCGGCTATCGCAGTTCCCCACCGATGACGAGCTGGACATCGAAGCGAAACGGATCTTCTCAGACATGAAATTCAACAATCGAATCGGAAACGAAGCATCACTGAGTTCGATCTTCATCGCCCGCACCGCAGCGGCAGCGGTCGAGATGGGCCTCTAGCGTCTGCGCGCCCTTTGCGCTGGCTTGGCGTCGACTCTGTGTTCTTTCTTGCGCGCGGCAACGTAGTTCGCCGTCGGGGCGAGCGTTTCTCCGCGGGAGTAAACCCCAGTACTCAGCCGATGTCTCCCCAGAGACGGGCGGCAGAACGCTCACCCCGACGTTGGGAACTGCCGGCAAGCCAGCAGGAGTGTTCTAGCCAAAAGTCTCTATCGCGGTTCGTGCCGGGGCGGGGTTAGCTCCCTTTGATCTATCGTCGCGCTTCCCGCATCACGAAGACGTCTGCACGTTGCGGTCCTGCGGCTCGCTTCAGAGCCTAGGGGAGCGAAGCTGGCGTCGAGGGGTGATCCGCGAGCCGACTGGCGCATGTCCTGAAACGGCGCGCCGGTATGCTCTGTCCCCGGTCGCGGCTAGTCTGAATCCAACGTAATCGGCGTCGTCGGACGGAGAAGCATGTCGGAAGCGAAGTCGACACCAAAGCCCCTTGCAAGGCCTACCGAACATCCAAATCTGGGCGTTGTCACCGTTGGATCTCTTGCTGAGTGGGACGCTGAGTTAGCGAAGCCGGACGCCCAAGTAGTCCGTGGTGACGCTCGTGAGACAAACCTCGATTCGCACTCCGTCGATCTCGTTGTTACGTCCCCGCCATATTGGCAGAAGCGCGACTATGGGCATGCGGATCAGATCGGTTTGGAGTCGACACCTCAGGGCTACGTGTCCTCCATGATGGATTGTCTGACCGAGTGGAAACGGGTTCTTCGACCTGGAGGCTCAGTCTTTCTGAACGTCGGCGACACCTACTTCCGTCGATCGCTCGTTGGTATTCCGGGCCGACTTGAGGCTGCTGCGGTCGATAACGGGTGGACGATTCGTAACCGGATTATCTGGGCGAAGGACGGCGGGATGCCAGAGCCTGCCACCAACAGACTCGCCAATCGGCATGAGTACATCATTCATCTAGCGCCACGTCAGAACTATTACTACGACCTCACTGGGTATCAGGAATATCTAGGGGTCAATGCCAACCCGGGCGACGTTTGGCGAATCAATCCCGAGCGAAACCTAGGCGCACATCTGGCCCCGTTCCCGCGGGAGATCGTTCGTAGAGCGATCGCGCTCGCTTGTCCTCCGCAGGTTTGCGAGACTTGCGGACGTCCGCGCAGGCGTGAGCTTGAACGCACAAATGAACTCAACCTGGAACGCCCGCAGGCGCGGCGAGCGACGGAGCTCGCTCGCGAACACGGTTTGACTGATGCCCACATCCGCGCGATCCAGGCAACGGGGGTTTCGGACGTCGGCAAGGCGACGAAGTTCCAGAACGGCACGGGTCGCAATTCAGCTGACGTGCAACGTCTCGCCCGCGAGGCGAAGGCAGTGCTCGGAGGATACTTCCGAGAGTTCACATTCGCAAAGAAGCGCACCGTCGGGTGGACTGACTGCGGCCATGGAACCCCTGCGCGTGGAGTCGTGTTGGACCCCTTCACCGGAACCGGAACGACCTTGCGTGTCGCAAACGAAATGGGACGTGACGCCGTTGGCGTAGACCTGGTGCCGATGGTCGAAGGACTGCCTGGCGCGGTCCATATCTAAGTAGGGTCATTCGCCAGGATTTCTATCACATCGGCCATGTTCTTGGTCTCCGCCTCGAGGTCCGGAGCATCCAGGGCAATTCTGTACTGATAGATGACAATCTCACCGATACGGCCTGTTACGAACAGACGAGTGTCAGGCGACTCCTGGCCTGTGTGTTGATGCGGGTGAATGGATACGACTCTTGTTACGCCTCGGTTGACGGCATAGGTGACTAGCTGTCTCACGTCGTCTGTTGCCGCAGCCGCCTTCACTACTTTGTACTTCGCGTCGAGCACCATCAGGGTGCGACCATCCTCGTTCTCAATGAGGACATCCGGCTCGATAGGGGCAGTCGGAGTCTTGAGAACGGCCCAGACGGGTCGCGAACGGAGGCGAGTTGGCACGTCTTCCGGTTCGGAGTCGGAGTAGAGGTGGATCACTTCGCGGAGTGCATTGCCGTTTCGAACGACCAGGCCTGTGTCCGATAGATGAGCTGCAAGCCGGACTCGAACGAACGTTTCGAAGAGAACCTCGGTATCGACCAGAAGCGACTGGAATGCAAGCTGCCCGCTGGCAGCATCGAGCGAGAAACCACGTCGAAGCAAGAGGGCTACAGCGAGGGGTAGCGCGTAACTGTACGACCCTCGGTGCGCGGGCATGGGCAGTCTTCCCTGTACCCGCGCGTCCAATAGGTAGTGCTGGCTACTGTCGGGCTCGACGTGCCGCCAGTGATAGAGCAAGGCGTCGATCTTTCGCGCACGCTTTTCCTGCCGCTCTCGTGCGGCACGCAGTGCTTTGCGCGTGTCGGGTCGCTCGGTCCCGTCGGCACTGCGGGGGTCAAAGTTCTCGGTCCAATGCTTGGCCCACACGAGTGCGGCCAGCAGGCATTGGTTGGGAGGATTCGTGGCAGTCCTCTCGAAGTGCTCTGAGGTCACAAGGTATCCGGCCCCACGCGCCGCGAGCCGCATTGTGGCACCCGCCACGAGGCGACCCCGCGGATGCGACGACACCTCCCGTCGTCGCTGGTAAACGCGATACACACCTTCGAAGACGACGGCATCCATCGCCGTCAGAAACTCATCCACAAGGTGATCCAACATGCCATCAGAAGCAGACGAGACCGTCTCATACCCACGCCGGAAGGTGGTCGCATGAACTATCGCATCCGTCCGTCCCACCGCCCGCAACATGGCCGTGATAGATGCTGGCGCTTTGGGTCTGACGTGGACGGCGTACTCGTCGGTCAAAGGCAAGATGCCAACGCAGCCCCGGACAAACAGGGCGCCCCGCATCGGCACCATTCCGCCCTCAATTGCGGACCTATCCGCGGGTGACCGAAGTTCAACGAACCTCATGGCTTCCTGACGGATTCGAAGCTGCCCACCCTGGCTCAACTCCGCAACATCAATCGGGATCTCTCCCTGCTCGACTGCTTCGACCAACCTCACCTGGGCTGAGACTCCTCCGCCACTGCGGCTTCCACGCCCGTTTCGACGGGATCGGGAGGTGCGATGGCGGCGGGGGCAAAGATTGCCTCCCACTCGTTGGAGAACCGCGTCCGAAGGGCAGGGTCTAGCCGGAACGCGCGGTCCACCAGGTGTGACAGTTGATATCGCCATGTTCGGCGCAATGAGGCTTCGTCTGTGGCATCCCAAAGGTAGGTATGTCCCACGGCCGCGGTTGGCGTCGTTTCGCTCTGTGTGTTCATCGCGTTGAACCAGTTGATGACAGCGGCGGCAAGGGCCGGCTCCATAGCGTTCTCGTCCAGGCGCTCGCGTAACGCCGATGCGTCCGGGTTGGTGGCAATCTTGCCAAACCTTCTCTCAAAAGCAGCATCGACCTCATCCACGCCCCGATCCAAGGGGTTCATGGTGGCTATGATCCGAAGGTTCTTGGGGACGCTGAATTTTCTGCCAGAGGGGAGCGTAAAGAGCTGGTTCCGGCGGGAACGTTCGATGTAGGTCAACGCCTCGCCAAAGACGCGCCCCACATCGCCTCGGGAAAGTTCATCGATCACGAGAATGTAGAGCTTGTCGGGACGTTCCCTCGCCCTCTCACAGAAATCCACGAAGACGCCGTTGCGGCGCTCGAATCCGCCTTCGGGCCCCTCCTTCGGTCTGTACCCCTCGATGAAGTCATCAAACTGATAGGACTGGTGGAACTGGGTAAAGGTGAATCGTTCTTCTTCGAAGTCGGCAAGAGCTCGCGCAACCGCAGAGGCCCGGTGGGACTTTGAGGTCCCCGGTGGA
This sequence comes from Microbacterium sp. WHRI 7836, assembly GCF_040223885.2. NCBI lineage: Bacteria > Bacillati > Actinomycetota > Actinomycetes > Micrococcales > Microbacteriaceae > Microbacterium > Microbacterium sp. WHRI 7836. Next base: position 48,772 of record NZ_CP168172.1, on the reverse strand, counting down.
CCGGAGAGTATTGCACCCCAATACTGGTCGAGTACATCCATAACCTCGACTAGGGCCGGATCGTCCCGGTCGATGACGGGCGCGTCGGGCGCTGACGTCGCCCGATCAGCATGCTCCTCATAGCCGACCCCTAAGGCCGCTGCATCGAGTTCTCTCACAACTCCGCCCATTTCGATCCGCTCAACTTTAAGCGTCGACTGCCCGCCGCTTGGCTTACCGCCGAGTGTCGCGAAGACTGGATCGGCAGCGGGCACAGCATTCCAGTCAAACAGTGCTCGTTCCGCTACCGCGTCACCTTCAGGAGTCGTCCATTCGAAGTGATTTTGAAAAGCCTCAAGAAGCGAGTCGACCTCTGGACGTGCGTCTCTCGGCTCAACTGAGAAGGATCGATTGCGGAAGAGGAACGCAGCGACGGCCCAAGCTGGGACTGGATGGCCATCGAGGAGCGTGTCAAAAATGGGAGTGGGATCAGGGGATCCATCTTCGTAGGTTGGCAACCGGAACGCTCCGTCACCGCCGATGAAAAGCGCCCTGGCGTCAGGGCGCAACGAGCTCTGGGCGTAGCTACCTGCCAAGTTGGGATTCATCCAGAATGCTGAGGGCTGCGGTTGCCTGGTGTTCACGAACGGTCGGTAATGAGGCTTCCCAGGTGGACCCCCGGGGACCGAGAGCCAGCGATGTATCTCGTCGTTGTCTTGCGGCAAACGATCGAACCGTCGACTTTCGACGGCTGCTCTGCGGAGCTGGAGATACAGCACGAACTGCTGGTGAATTGGTCGCGAGGTCAGTACGGCGGTCGCCTCACGTACTGCTTCCTCAGTTAGACACCATTCGTGTTCCAGGCGGCCATCATCGCTCATGGCTTTACGTTATCGTCTGGGCCGGTCGCAGGCGACGACGCCTCACCCTGACATAATAACGACTATCAGTGCGGGGGAGGGACGTGGATCACTCCTGTCAGCACCGCGCGAGACCTGAAGTTTAGTGGGAGAGCTGGTCAAGAATAAGTTCGCCCCGAGTGTTGAGCTGGTCCATCATGCGAGTGACTCGTTGCGGATCGACAGATGGCATCACGGCGTCGTCGAACGCGATAATCAACGGGATGTTCGGGTGCACCCAGATCGTGAGTCGACCATCGGCAGTCGTTGTATCTGCCAACCAAGTCATCATGAAGCTCTCTTGCCGTCGCAGTTTCGTCGCGATCACGATTTTCAGGTGGGCCAGAGTATCGTCATCGACTCCGATAGGTGGTCGGGCCGCGTTGTATTCGATTCGTCCCATAGACAGGACATTACGCTTACGGCGGTAGTTGTTCGCCTATGGGGCAACCGGCGGCGGCTGATGGGGGATCGGGGTCGGCCGCGTCGAGCGGTTCCGCGTCTCAAGCAGTCGGACGTTCTCGAGTACCTCGATCGGTGACATATATCGTGTTGCGGCGGGGATCTCGCGCATCCACATCACTTCGACCTCGTACTCGTCGACTTGATAGATACAGCCGACGGTTCGGCGAGGATCGTTTGCCTCGTATCGATGATCGAGGATCAACCATTCGTACTCCGCGACCTTGCGAAGATCGAACCGGGGATCGGGAAGTCCAGTCATGTCACCCTCCATCCGAAGGCAGTATCGATCTGGCTTGGCTGACGTGATAGCACCTTGACAGGAGAACTCAGGAGGTTATCTGAGTTGTTCGGATTCGGTGCTGCTCGTCGCATGGGGGAGTGCCGACCAGTTCGACATACTGGAGACCTATCGGTCGGCGGCATTAGACGGGGTGACGGTGAGCCGATTTTGGGGGTACAGTCCGAGGCAGAGCAGCCCCGGGTTGTGCCTGGGGCACCACGGTCGGGCCGCTCCGGTGAGGTTTTCTGCTCGATGGGTTGAGTCTCTGGCGGGCAGGGGCCTTGCTGTCGCCACCTCTAACTCTGCTGACCCAATGGGAGCGTCTGATTACTTCCGAGCAAGAATTACGAACCTTCAAGGTGGCGGTACTTCGTCAGTACGCCGCTGATGTTCGAGAGCGCGCAGAGACTACGGGTTCGGGTGAGCTCGCAGCAGTCGTCGCGGATCTCCTTGAGAGTCGTGCGGCCAGAATCGAAGCGGGTGAGCTCGACTACTCCTCGATTTCCGCGGAAGAATTCGGTGCAGATGCGGCAGGCGCGCGTCACACGGAACCCGGTACCTGTTAGCACCACCCAGCATCCAGGGCCCGAGAAGGTACTCGGGAGCCCAGGTGTGGTGGGGCTTCCGGACAGATTCTAGACGAACCTCAGACCGGTATATATACTTTTGGCTAGCGAGGAAGTCACCCGGTCTGGGGATGGGGTCTATCGGCTCCTCGCTCGGGGGCTTCCGCTCTGTCGGTGCGACTGGGGCGGTCGATGCGAGAGGGGGCCCCTCAATCCCACTGCCGCCTACTGCCGCGAGTGAACTTGACGAATGGGAGAGTCCCGAATCGCCCTAGGTTCGGTCCCATTGGATTCCCTGGTCGGCAAGGCAGGGTCGGTCGATCTTGGTCAGCGTGGTACACCGTTGAGGCGCTGTACTCGAGAGCTGCCAGCTCGACCCGTTCGCCACGTCAAGTACACCTTCGTCGCCCGCCTCGTCGAAGCCGCCGAGGTCAAGACAATGGCGTAGACCTTCGCGCGATATGCCGCGTCGACTTGCTCCTGATCGACGAGCTCGGCTACATGGAGCTAGACCGACGCGGAGCGAATGTTCTGACATAATTACTATTATCGGCTGTAGCTCGTGTCGTTAGGATAGAACATATATTCTATATCTCCTGGGTGATTGCAGGAGGTAAGCGTGCAGCGTGTCATCGTACGCAGAGTGCAGCCGGCGGCGGCGCTGCTGCTGCTCGCCGCCGCCGACGCGGTGCCGGCGGGTTTCCCGTCGCCCGCGCAGGATTACTACGACGGCCCGATCGACCTGACCGAGATGCTCATCGACGACCAGGCCGCGACGTTCCTCGTTCGCGCTGCCGGCGACTCGATGAGCGGCGCCGGCATCAGCTCGGGTGATGAGATCCTCGTCGACCGATCGAAGCATCCCCGCGATGGGGATGTCGTGGTTGCGATCCTCGACGGTGAGCTCACGCTGAAACGGCTCTCATTGACGGGATCCGGCGTCACGCTGCGCTCGGAGAACCCCGAGTATCCCGACATCCATGTGCCCGCGTTGTCCGACCTGCAGGTGTGGGGCGTCGCGACGTACTCGCTGCATCACCTCCGCCGCTGATGATCGCCCACGTCGACGTCAACAGCGCCTACGTCAGCTTCGAGCGCGTGTTCAATCCGCGACTCGAGGGGATCCCCGTCGTCGTTCTCTCGAACAACGACGGCATGGTGGTCGCCAGCTCCCAGGAAGCGAAGGCGCTGGGCCTGGATCTCGGGAAGCCGTGGTTCGAGCTGCGCCCGCGCGCAGCCGCGTATTGGTAGTGCGCGTTATTTGATTTGGCGCTATTTGGCGGACGGGGGATTCTGCACGACTTTCCGTTCTCGTCGCTTGGGAGAGCCGAGAGGATTTTCCGTGAGCTACAGGTACCGGCAGACCTGGTCCGCGCTGCACGAGTCGGGGTCGGGCTGCGCGGCGTCGTGCCTGAGCTCGGCGATGGTGTCTCGGAGCGCTGTGAGCTGGGCGATCTGCTGCTCGATCTCGGCGAGGCGCGCGTCGAGGAGATCGCGCACGTGCTCGCAGGGAGCAGCGCCGCCGTCGCGGATGTCGAGGATCTGGCGGATCTGGGCGAGGGTGAGGCCCGCGGCCTGGCCGCGGTGGACGAAGTCGATCCGGGCGGCCGTCTCGGGCGCGTAGTCGCGGTATCCGGACGGCGTGCGCTCGGCCGGGGGCAGCAGGCCCTGCTCCTCGTAGAACCGCAGCGTCTTCGCCGTCGTTCCCGCCCGCTCGGCGAGTTCCCCGATGCGCATCGCAGGCCCCCTTTTCTTTCGGCAGAAGCCTTCTTGACCTTCCCCTGCACTGGAAGGTCCAGTATGGCCGAGAAAGAAGAGAAACCCAAGTGACGGGAGCTGCGATGCCCACGAAGTACGACCTCGCCATCATCGGATCGGGCGGTGGTGCGTTCGCCGCCGCGATCCGCGCGACCACGCTCGGCAAGTCGGTGGTGATGATCGAGCGCGGGACGCTCGGTGGCACCTGCGTGAACACCGGCTGCGTGCCGTCGAAGGCCCTGATCGCCGCGGCCGACGCACGGCACTCCGCGGCCGACACCGCCGACCGGTTCCCGGGGATCGCGACGACGGCGGGGCCAGTGGACATGCCCGCCCTGATCGCCGGGAAGCAGGCGCTGGTCGAGTCGCTGCGGGGCGAGAAGTACGCCGACGTCGCCGACTCCTACGGTTGGGCCGTCCGCCGCGGCGACGCCGCGTTCGCCGGCACCCCCGACGCACCGGTCCTCCAGGTCGCCGGGGACGACGGGAGCACCGAGACGATCGAGGCCGGGCACTACCTGGTCGCGACCGGCTCTCGGCCGTGGGCCCCGCCGATCGACGGCCTGGACCAGACCGGGTACCTGACCTCGACCACGGCGATGGAGCTGACCGAACTCCCTGAGTCCCTGCTCGTGCTCGGCGGCGGCTACGTCGCCCTGGAGCAGGCGCAGCTGTTCGCCCGGCTCGGCTCCCAGGTCACCGTGCTGGTCCGGTCCCGGCTCGCGTCGAAGGAGGAGCCGGAGGTGTCCAGGACGCTGCAGGAGGTGTTCGCCGACGAGGGCATCCGGGTGGTCCGCCGCGCGCTGCCGACGCGGGTGTCCCGCGACGCCGCGACCGGGCAGGCCGTCGTCACCGCGGACGTCGCCGGCGGCCGGGAGGAGTTCCGCGCCGACCAGGTGCTCGTCGCCCTCGGACGACGACCGGCCACCGATGGGCTCGGCCTCGACAGGGTCGGGGTCAAGACCGGGGACCTCGGCGAGGTGGTCGTCTCCGACCGGATGCAGTCCTCCCACCCGCGGATCTGGGCCGCGGGCGACGTGACCGGCCACCCCGAGTTCGTCTACGTCGCCGCCCACCACGGCACCCTCGTCGCCGAGAACGCGTTCGCCGACGCCGATCGGGCCGTGGACTACGCCCGACTGCCGAGGGTGACGTTCACCGGCCCGGCGATCGGCGCGGTCGGGATGACCGAGAAGGACGTCGTCGCCGCCGGGATCCGCTGCGACTGCCGCGTCCTGCCCCTGCACCACGTGCCCCGCGCACTGGTCAACCGCGACACCCGCGGCTTCGTCAAGATCGTCGTGGACGCCGACACCGGGAAGATCCTCGGCATCACCGCCGTCGCCAAGGACGCCGGCGAGCTCGCCGCCGCCGGGGTCCACGTGCTCGGCAAGACGGTCGCCGAGGTCGCCGACGCCTGGGCCCCCTACCTGACCATGGCCGAGGGCATCCGGATCGCCGCCAAGGCCTTCACCACCGACCCGTCGCTCCTGTCGTGCTGCGCGTGAACGAACTGGAGGAACCCACGATGTCTGACCTCAGCATGCAACTGCCCGAGCGGCTCAGCCGACTGGGAGAGACCGGCCTGCTCATCCCGCTGCTGCGGCTGCTCGCCGACGGTGACCCCGTCACCGTCCAACAGCTGTCCGTGGCTGCGGGCCGCACGATCGACGAGGTACGGCTCGGACTGGCCGCGATGCAGGACACCGAGTACGACGACCAGGGCCGAATCGTCGGCCAGGGCCTCACGCTGCGCCCTACACCGCACCGGTTCACCGTCGACGGTGAGGAGCTCTACACCTGGTGCGCCCTGGACACCCTCATCTTCCCGGCCCTCCTCGATCGCCCAGCGCGCGTGGAGTCCGTCTCCCCGGCCAGCGGAGAGACGATCCGCGTCACCATCGATCCGGTTGCCGGTGTCACCGGCGTCACACCCCCGAGCGCCGTGGTGTCGCTGGTGAACCTGGAGCAGATCACCTCGATCCGCTCGGCCTTCTGCAACCAGGTGCACTATTTCGCCTCCGTCGACGACGCCACCGGGTGGCTCTCTGAGCATCCCGGTGCCGAGGTGGTGTCGGTGGCCGAGGCCTACCGGATCGGCAACGAGCTCACAACGAGCCTGCTCGACCTGCTTCAGGACGACACCCCGGTGGCCGACGACTGTCCCCGCTGCTGTTGACCCGCGACACAGAAGGATTCGAGAACGCTATGACCTCCAAACACGACGACCGAACGCGAGGCGGTGGCCTACTCCTGGGAGCCGGTGCCGTGCTCCTCATGACGATCTGCTGCGCGCTGCCCGTGCTCATCGCCGGCGGAATGCTTACTGGCATCGGCGGGCTCCTTCTCGGCAACCCGTGGGTGATCGGCGTGGGCATTGCGCTCCTCGCGATCGTGCTGCTCGTCGTCGTCCGCCGCCGAACCCGCCGCGGCCGTGTCGAACCTGACTGCTGCCCGCCCACCGAATCCGCTCACCGCACCGACCCGAAGGGCGAACAGAACCAATGATCAGCTCCCGCGCCCGTCGTTCGCTCGCCACCCTCCTGCTCGCAGGCTCGCTCATCCTGACCGCCTGCGGCACCGTTGATAAGGATCCCGTCTCTGCCGAGACTGCCACCGCCGCGACGGTGACCAGCATCGACGCTCAGCGGATCAGCCTGCCCGCCGCCGGGAAGCCCACCGCGGTGTTCTTCTTCTCCGTCGGCTGCGGCGAATGCGTCGGCGGAGTCCGATCCCTCGGTCAGGCGGCAGCCGCGGCCGAGGAGGCCGGCATCGATGCCCAGTTCCTCGCCGTCGACATGGATCCGCGCGAACCTACCGAGACCATTCAGAGGTTCATGGAGTACGTCGACGCCGTGCATGTCCCCGCCGCCATCGACGAGGGCGCGGCGCTGTCCCAGCGCTTCGGGGTCGCCGCGCTGTCTACACTGATCATCGTCGACAGTGACGGACAGGTGACCTTCCGCGCCACCGACCCCGACGCCGATACGATCGTCTCCGCGCTCCACAAGGCCGGGGCCTGAGCGATGGGCGGACTCCTCGCCCTTGCCTTCGCCGCCGGGATGATCGCCCCCGTCAATCCCTGCGGCTTCGCGCTGCTCCCGGCCTGGATCACCCATGCGCTGGGCGACGCCGCCTCTTCCTCAGCCCCGGTGCGCCTGCTGCGCGCCCTACGGGCTGGCCTCGCGCTGACGATCGGGTTTGCGGGCACGCTCGCCTTGGCTGGCGTCGCGGTAAGCGCCGGCGCACGGGGCCTGATCCAGGCCGCCCCAGCCCTCGGCCTCGCCGTCGGGATCCTGTTGGTGCTGCTCGGCGGGGCGATGCTAGCCGGACGCTCTATGTCCCTCCGGCTTCCCGGCATACCCGGCCGCGCAATCGAACGGCTGCCCAGCGCCGTGCGCATGGTCGTCTTCGGCGTCGGCTACGCCGCGGCCTCGCTGTCGTGCACCTTCGGCGTACTCCTCGCGGTCATCGCCCAGGCCCAGGCGACAGCCAGTTTCGTCGGGCTGCTCCTCGTCTTCGCCATCTATGCCGCCGGCTCCGCCACCGTCCTGCTGCTTGTCGCCGTGGTCGCCGCCGTAGCCGGTTCTGTGCTGTCCAGGCGGATCGCCGCACTGACACGATTCGTTCCCAAGGTCACCGCCGCCGTCCTGATCCTCACCGGCGTCTACCTGGCTTGGTACTGGTTTCCAGTTGTCGTCGGCGATGCCCCTTCCGCAGGGCGCACCGACGTCGCCGCTGTCTCGGCGACGATATCGAACTGGCTCCAAAGCAACACCGGCGTCATCGCCGGCCTGTCTACCACCGTGGTGCTCATCGTGCTACTAAGCGGATTCCTTCATCAACGCCGTCGGAACTCCGGACGGAGGACCGAGGAGGACTGCTGCGACCCTCAGTCGACGCACTCTCCCGGGGACCGGCCGAGCGTGCCGACCGAGCGGCATTGAGCGGCTCCTGCACGTCAAGGTCATACGACGTGGTTGACCGGAACGACGAACTCGGACACCAGACGCCCTCCCACCCGACGCCGATCATCGGACACGGCGTGGGTGTTGTTCGTGGCCTATGTCGAAGGAGAGCGCGGCCACGATCAGGACGAGTTGACCGCCGAGCAGAATCGGTGCCGCCCGATTCTCACGACGTGACATCCCTGGAAACGTCATCGTCAGATTTCAGTGCAGGACGACTGGGAGGGGCATGCCGACGCGCTCGACGACCGCGGCGGCGTAGGCGGTGCTGTTCGCGCCGATCGCGTTGGACCAGGCGATCGCGGAGGAGATGTCCAGGCCAGTCAGCCGGCTGAGAACGACGGGTGGGAGTTCCTGCGCGAGCGCTATCAGCGCGCCGGTGCGGGCAAGTCGCGGCGGGATGCCGGCAGCGCGGAGCCGGGTATTCAGCGTGTCGGGGGCCATGTGATGCCCGGCCCGGGTTCCGGGATAGACCCACTCCTGTTCGATGCTCTCCACGAACATGCGAGGCGCGGTGCGGTTGCTGGCGGCTCCCGCGGCCGCCGGCGCGAGCTCGGCGGTGAGCACGAGAGGTTCCTGGCCGAGGCGGACGACCACGGCCTGGTCCGTGACGGTGACGTCTTCCGCGCGCAACTGGACGATCTTCGCCGCCCGGACGCCGAACATGAGCATCAGCCCCGCGGCGAGCTTCGTGTGCGGGTTGATGGACGGGTCGGAGGTGACATCGGCGAGCAGCCGCCAGCGTTCCTCGTCGCTCATGGCTTGCGGGCTCAAGGCTCCTGATGGCGGGCGTGGAGCGGTGAGCGGTCGGGATGCGCCGGCCCGTGCGGTCCAGGTCAGGAAGTGGTGCAGGAACGGGCGTCGGCCGCCGGTGAGCCATTCATCGACATCCGCCTGGGTGAGGGACACGAGAGAACCTCCGCGGGTATGGATCCATTCCAGCAGTTCGATGATCCCCGCGATCTCGAGCCGCCGCCAGGACAGCTGGCCTGATCGGGACGGCATCGTGTTGCGGCGCAGTGCGCGCAGGTGTCGCCATCGCGCGTATTGGGTGACGGTGCGCTGTTCACCCGGGTCGGGGATCTCGGCAAGTGCGCTGTCGAGCCAGAGCTCGAACCGGGCGAGCAGCTCGTCCCGCGGTGGGAGCAGCCCGTGGTCGATGAGCACGGACCGAACCGCTCGGGTCTGATACTCCGAGCCGGCCTGGTCGAGGTAGGCGTGAGTGCGCAGGGATGGGGCGGTGAGCACTCGGGTGATCAGCGTGCAGGCGACGGTGCCGCGTTCGAAGGCGTAGACGATCTTCGACGGAGCACCCTGGAACCACCGCTCTCGCAGATGCGCGATGCGTGCATCGGAGGCGGCGAGCTCGTCGGGCACCATCTCCCGGATCATCTGATCGGCTCGGCAACGGGGGCAGAGCTTCGCGATCAGCCGTGTGATGGTCCCGCAGCTGGTGCAGGGGCGGAACGACTCCGGTTGGCGGGGATAGCAGAGCGGGCAGAACGGCCGGCCCTCGATCCGGCCGTTCACTATCCGAGCGTCTCCGCAGCTTGTGCAGGTCTCGATGATCGGCGGAACGCAGGCCCAGCAGAGATAGCCGGAGCCGTCTTCGGTGCGCTTGTGGCGCAGCCGGACCTCCCCGCAGCTCACGCAGGGCTGGCGAGGGTTGGAGCACTGCTCGCAGGCGGCGCGCGCGGTTCCCGGCCAGCGGCATTGCCGCTCGTTCCCGCAGATCGTGCAGGTGTCGACGCTGGCCTTGTCGGAGCAGGGTTTGCAGATCGCTTTCTCGCTGCCGTGGAACAAACAGGGCGCAAGCTCCCCGCAGTCCGTGCAGGTGTCCAGCCGGGAGGAGCTCCGACACGTTGAACACAGCGGGCCCTCCGGGCTGCGGTAGGCGATCAGTCGATGGTTGCCGCAGCTCACGCAGACGGCGTTCTCGTCGGGGAGCTTGTTCGTGCAGCGTTGGCAGAGTCGCCGCCCGTCGGAGAGCACCCGCTCCAGGTTGGTGACGTCGTCGCAGCCATCGCAGGGGGCATGGTGCGCGATCCGGTAGCAGCGTCGGCAGCTCACTCGTCCCTCGACGCGTTCGGTGAGCGTGCGCGTGGTGCCGCAGCCTCCGCAGCGTCGTTCGGGCAGACGCGCGCCGTCCGCGTGGAGAAGGTCGTAGAACGTGCCGAACAGCACAGAGCCCGCGGCCGGGTCGGAGAACCACTCCGCGCCGTGGGCCTGCAGCTCGAGCATCAGCCGCACTCGGCGGTCCCTCCCGTCCGCCGCCATCTGCTCCACCGCTCGAAGGATGGTCGCGGTCGCGACACGGCGATGGCGGCGGACTTGCTCGACGATGCGCTCGGCCGCTTCGGGTTTCATGTCGACCCAGCATCGTTTGCAGTACGCGCTCTCACCGGGCCCTGTCTGCACGCGGCGGGTGTGCCCGCAACGATCACAGAGTCCGCTCCTGGAAGCGAGACGGCGACCGCATGGAGCGCAGATCCGCCCGGTCGGCGTGCGCTGCAGCAGCTTCCGCAGCCCGCCGCAGTGTGCGCAACGCGGCGGTCGGACAGTCCGCGCTCCAGCCTCGTGGAGGCGAAGCAACAGACTTGCCAGAGCCGGCGTGGTCTGCGGATCCGCCGCGGTGAGCAGCCCGGGTGCCTGCGTGACCAGGTCGAGCGTCCGGCGGGCAACCGGCAGCTGCCGGAACGAGCCGTTCACGATCTCGGCGATCCGCTCACGCGGAAGAGCCTGCTCGACGGCGGCGATCTGCGTGGTCAGCGCGGCGAAGACCGGGTCAAGCATCCGGCGGGAGAATCTGCGCCCTACGCGGCTTCAGGCCCGACTCCCGGAGTCGGTTCGTCGCCGAATCGCCCCGCTCCGGCCCAGGATCGGTCGTCCCGGTCGCTGCGACCGCGCTGCCGAGGACCACCCGCGGCGCGAGCTCCTCGAACGTGCAATCGAAGATGTCCAGCAGCGCGACCAGCGCCTGCATGTTCATCCGCTCCGGCTTCTCCGCGGCGAGCCGATATACCTGGCTCGTCGACAAGTAGACGCCCCGCTCTTCCAGCAGCGGGACCAGCTTCGTCGTGGAGAACATTCCCGCCGCCGCCATCACCTCCCGAAGCCGCCACTCAAACCCGATCAGTCTCATCGCCCGCTCTCTTCCTCATCGCGCGGCCTGTGCCGCGTCTTCTCGATCGCCTGACTCATCATCGTGTTCATGTAGTCCGCGCTCACGCCCGTATAGATCGCCGTCGTCGACTGGTGCAGGTGCCCGACCTGACGTTGCACGAACGCGGGATCGACCCCGGACTCGATCAGGTGGGTCACGTAGGAATGACGCAGCGCGTGCGGCGTCAACACCTCATCCAGCCCCAGCGCCGTCCGGTAGACGGCGAACCTCGACGCCAGCTCCCGCGTGCGCAGCCTCGTCCCGCGTTCCGAGACCCAGAGCGCCGGCGACCCGTCCCGGACCATCAACGGACGCACCTGCTCGACATACTCCTGAAGAGCCTCAACCGCCCAGCCGAACAACGACACGACCGCCCGCCGTTTCGGCGGCCCGCCCCGCGACGACTTCCCGTGCCGGATCTGCATCACACCGAACTCCCCGAACTGTGGAGCCTTCGAATTCCTGTAGAAGTCGGTCACATCAAGCCCAACCGCCTCGCTCGCCCGCATCCCCCATGCGTAGACGACCTTGAACAGCGTCGCGTCCCGGAACGCAGGCAGAGCACCCTTGCGGCGCTCGTCCAGCAACCGCGTCACCTCGGCGTCAGCATGATCCAGCAAGCGCTGCAGCTCCGACCGCGTCAACGGGCGTCGCCCCGGCTTGCCCTCGTAATCCTGCAGGTGCGCGAGCGTGTTCCATTCATGGCAGACCTGAACCGGGTGCGTCCCGAAACGCTCCATGCACTCGTCAACCCAGCCGTAGTGCGGCGAGCAGATGTAATCGCAGAACGCGCGCACCGCCCCCTGGTACGACCGGATCGTCGACGCTTCGACCTTCCGTTGCGACACCAGCAGCGCCATCCACTCGTCAAAGTCGCCCGCGGACCACTCCCACGGCTTCTTGCCCGCGTACGACTCGAACCTCCGGACCACGCCCAAAGCGCGCGACACCGAATCCTCCTTGAGATGTCGGCCACCGATCTGCTGCATCCGCCAGCCCTCGATCATCGCCTCAAACACGGCCTCATGAGCGTTGAGGAACGACACCCCGCCCGCAAGATACAGTGACGACGCACCGTGTGGAACTCGTCCCATCAACCACCCAATCCATCCACATAACGCGCTAATCGTGCATTAGATGCGAATCTATCAGCCCGTCAGACCTCGTCGCGCGGAAAATCGCGGGGCTATCGAAACGACCGATAGCCTTTCTGACGCAGACGCCCGTTCGGATCTCGCATCTGATGCAATACCGCGGGGAACTGGGCCTCGAGGCCCTCAGCTCCAACTACGAGCTGTATGGGGATATGAGCCGGCGAGTGATGGAGGTCCTCGCCCGATACGGGCCCGAGCTGCAGATCTACTCGATCGACGAAGCCTTCCTGGAGATCTCCCCACGCATCGCGAACGACCCCGACGCGATGACCGCCCTCGGCCGAGACATCAAGAACGCGCTGCGCCGCCTGGTCGGCGTTCCCGTCTGCGTCGGGATCGCCCCGACCCGCACCCTCGCGAAGCTTGCCAACCGCACCGCCAAGAAAATCGCCGCGTTCGACGGCGTGTGCGTCTGGCCAGCAACTCGGCCCGACTGGCGTGACAAGCTCATGGGTGCCCTGCCTGTGTCCGAGGTCTGGGGTATCGCGTCCCGCCTCGAAAGGCGCCTCTCTTCCCTCGGAATCCGTACCATCGCGGATCTCGCGGCCGCAGACCCAGTACTGATCCGGAAGAGCTTCAACGTGGTCGTGATGCGGACCGCGCTCGAGCTGCGCGGCGTGCGCTGCATCGAAGCCGAAGAGGACCGCACCGGAAAGAAAGAGCAGCTGATCGTGTCCCGGTCGTTCTCGGAGAAGATCACGACGGTTGACGGGATGCGCCAGGTGCTCGCGATCTACGCTCAGCAGGCCGCAACTCGTCTCGTGAAGCACAACCAGGTCGCGAAGCTCCTCACCGCGTTCGCCGGCACCTCCGCCTACACCGAACAGCGATCGTTCCCGTCGACGATCGCCCGCCTCCCCTCACCGACCGCAGACCCGGTGGAGCTCACCCGCGCTGCGCACCGGCTCCTCCCGCAGCTCGAGGACGGCGTCCGGTACGCGCGGGCTGGGATCATTCTCACCGATCTCCGCCCCGCCGCCGTCCACCAGCCGCTTGAGATGTTCCGTCATGCGCATGAAGACGCCGGGGTGGCCGAACTCATCGACCAAGTGCAGAAGCACACAGGCCGCGACCTCCTCGGCCTCGGCTGGGGCGGCCTGCGCCCCGGCCCCGACTGGGCCATGAAACGAGGGATGCTCTCACCCCGCGCGACCACCCACTGGGACGAACTCGCCTTGGTCCGGTGACGGATCTGGGGAGGTCGGGCGCGGCGTTGGCTCGACGTCTATCGGTGAATGACGGGCACGAGGGCCGTCGCCGTGTCCGGGGAGTCGACCAGGCTGCCGTGCACGGCCTGGAATCCTGCCTCATCGAACGGGGTTCCCGGAGGTACGAAGCAGACCATCACGCGATCGCCGAGCTCTGAGACCTTCTCCCACCATCCCGGAGGGGACATGGGATCGCCGTCGGTGTCTGAGAGGATCACGATGTCGTCGACGGCCAGGGTCAGGAGGTCGGGCACGATGTTCAGCGAGGCGCTGACGTCATTGGCTACGCCGGCGCCCCAAGGGAACCATCCGCGTGCGTGCAGAGGGGCGACGGTGGATGACGTCGCCAGGAGCATTGGGATTTCGACTCCCCCGGCGACCCACAGAATTTTTGAATACATGGGCAACACGGTATCGGACGCGATGCATTCGACTTCGGTGGGCCTGTCCGTAAGGGGATCGTCCGACGCACTCGACAATGGCCCTTGTCGAGCTGCTGCGACAAGGACTATTGTCGCAGTATGGCAATCGCTGACATCAACTCCGAACCCCCGATGTGGGACCTGCTCTGGGAGCGGGCCTTGCTGCCCGACGCCCACCGTGATCAATGGCGCACAGTCATGTCCTATCGGAGCGAGCTCCCCGATGATGCGGAGATCCTCGCCGCGTACGACTGGACGCCCGCGGACGTGCTTGCCGCACGGACGAACCCCTCACTCTACTGGCCTGACATGCACGAACACTGGTCGAAACGTCTGGACGGTGACCCTGCTGTCGACGGCGACGCTGGACGCCGACGAGCTGCACTCATGGCGCTGGCAGAGGAGACGGCTCGCTACCACGACTCCCGAGCCAGCCTTGCGCGCGAGATCCGCACGCAGTACATGCTCGACCTCACTCAGCGACTCCCGAAGGAGCAGCGCTGGTCCCATGAGAAGGTCGGCCTCGTGCTAAGCCTCACCAAGCAGAGGGTGCAGCAGATTCTTCGCAACGGCGGAAAGCGCACACGTGATCCGAACATGCCGGTAGTACTCGTGCCGGGTCAGGGGTCTATGGCGGTCGAGGTCGTGACTGAGGCGCGTCGACGCAAGCTCTCCCGGCTCTTCGGGCCTACCCGTTAGCTGTCCATATGGGGATCCGCTATCGAGACCCAGATTGCGCCGTTGTTGACAGCGCGCGCCAACTCCGGCCACCGCTCGGCCAGTTCGCGCGCCCGCTCGTTGTCGTCCTCCCACGCCTCGGTGATCGCCTTGAGGTGTATCGCTGCCGTGTCCATGCGTCGGAGGCTACACGGCGTCGATGACGTCGCTCCCCTTCGCGGGGCTCCCACCGAAGAGTGGTCCTATCGGTCCTGGCCGCGGTCGCGGGCACGTCGACGAGCCTTGGTGCTATCGCGTGCAACCCGGGTGGCTTCGGCGTCCCGGGCGGTGCGTGCCGTCGCGTCCACCGGACGCGCGGACTGGCTGTTGCGGGCGGTCTCGGTGTCGCGGTGGGTGTCGCGCGTCGAGTTCCCGGCGGATGCTTCAGGGCGGGTGGCGGGCTTGTCGACGTCGACGCCCCACCATGCCGCCTGCGCGCGCTGGCTCTCAGTGTGGGTGCGCATGCCGGACGTGCCTTGCAGGTCCCGGATCGCACCGGCCCGCTTCATCTCGACGCCGCGGTCGCCGGCCTCTCGTGTCATCGCGTCCACGAACAGCTCTCGCGCCTGGAGGCGGGTTTCTGCGACGACGTGCAACGTGTTGGATTCGCGGCCGCGGGTTGCAGACACGTACACGGCCGATGCGCTCGACGAGTCGGTGACGATGCCGTGCCCGGTCTGCACGGTGGCACCCTGGACACCGAACTCGGTGGAGGCGTAGGCCAGATGCGTGTGCTCCTTCACGTACGACGCGGGCAGCCTGACGACGCGCTTGCCGTCCGTCACAGTGACCTCGCCGCTGCGGTGGACGCGCTGCACGTTCCAGACGTCGCGGTTCGCGACCCCGAGGTCGCGATCGTTCTTGCGCGTCATGAGCCGGTCGCCGTTGCGGAGCGTGAGCAGATCACTGCCGGAGATTTCAACGGCGGCCGCGGTGGTGTGGCCGGCCTGAGCGTGCGCCTGCTGGATGAGCGCGTTGAGGGCGGCAGCGTCCTCGTTCGTCGCGGTGGCGATCGCGACCGAGGATCCGGCGCGCGCCCGGGCGATCGCGTCGTCGGTGATGACCGCGCGTGCGTCGTCCATCGTCTCGTGGATGACGAGGTTCCCGCGCTCGTGGAGCTGGTCGAACAGTTCGGCCGGCGCTTCCCTGGATCGCATCTGGAGGGAGAGGGTGGCGTACTCGGCGTCGAGGCCGCCGTCGGGTGTGACGAAGCGGTGAAGGTCGGTCAGATCCAGCGGTGTCGGGTGGGCGTCGACGGCCATGTCGAGAACGCCGCCTCGGCCGACTGCCGGCAGCTGCGCACGGTCACCGACGAACGCGAGGGCTGCGCCGTTCTCGTTCGCGATCTGGACGAGCGCGTGCGCGATGTCCTGATCGATCATGCCGGCCTCGTCGACGATGATGCGGGTGTTCGCGTCGACGCGGAAGCTGTCGGCGGGCCCGCGGTACTCGAGCCAGGTCGTCGGGTCCAGCTCACCGACGGCCAGCCGCGTCCACCGACCGTAAGCGTCACGGCGGAACCCGTGTTCGTGCGCGAGCTTGTGCGCTGACGATGCAGCCGTGCCGAGCGCGGCGCCCGCCTCCTGTGCCGCTCGCAGCGTCGGGGCGACGACAACGAACCGGCGCCCCTGACTCTCGGCCAGCTCCGCGGCCGTCTTCAACATCGTGGTCTTGCCGGCACCGGCCGCGCCCTCGACCACGACGAGCGGCGCCGCGCTGCCGAGCGCGCGCGCAGCGTCGGACTGCGCCTGCGTGAGGTTGCCGAGAACGGGCTCGTTCATCACCAGAGCGGACTCCAGCCCGCGCGCGATGAACGCCTGTCGTAGGTCGTCCTCGACGGCCACGACACGCTCCGATGTGATCCACCGGACCCAGCCCGGCACGTCGCCCTGGTAGTCGATATCCAGCCGCAGAAGGGTGCTCGCCGCAGCGTCCGCGGTTTCGGTCACCCACGCCTCGACGTCCACTCGGGAAGCAACCACGCCGGACTGTCCGAGGACGACACCGATCTGCCCCTCGAGGTCAGCGACGGACCATGCCGACCTTGACTCCTCCAACTGCGCGATCGCCACTTGGGTGATATCGGCGCGGTCGACGTCGACGAGCGAGACGCGGGTCTCGCCCCCACCGCCGGAGAACCCCGATGTGCGGAGCCCGGCGTCGTTCAGCTCGCCCATCCACCGGTCCTCTGCGCGACCCGCGTCGTGAGTCTTGTGCGGCCGGTTGATAGCCCACGCCTGCTGATCCCACTCGCGCAGGAGCGTCTGTGGCGGCTGCTCTGCCGGGTGCAGCTCGCGCCACTCGCGCTCCAGCTTGGTCACGTTCTGCTGCACCTGGAGAGCACGCTTCGACATCAGATCGGCGTGCTTGGCAAGCTCGGTGACCTTGCCCGTCGACGCGTCGAACGTGAGCCCCGCAGCACGCAGCGCAGCGCGCAGCTCGGGGTGTGAGTTGATGACGGCCTCTGCCACCCCGCGGAGTGCGCCCTGCTGCTTCAACGTGGCGGCTGTGTGCAGCCCTCGCCACTTCCCGTCAGCGAACACGCGAGTGTTCCACTGCACGTGAATGTGACGGTGCGGATCACCGGCGCGCGAAGTGCGGTGCACCACCGCGACCTGCTCGAACCGCTCCACGGGCACGAACTCCTGCTCACCACGCGGCCCTACACGGGTCACGGAGTTCTGCGCGAGGTACGCACCCATCGCAGCCGCAGCGTCCGCCTGCGCGGCGTCGAGCGCAGCCGAGACCTCGGGGACCAGCGCGGCCGCGACGGACAGCGACTTGTCACAGTTGACCGTCATTTCCGCGAAGCGCGGGGACGCTGGGCGCGTGACAACCTCGCCGCCCGTCGATACTCGCACCTCGTCGCGCGGCATCCCCCGATGCTCCCCCGTCACCGGGTCGCGCCAGTCCACCCATCCCTGATAGGTCTCGCCGTCCAGCTGCGACTCGGCGCGCACAGCACCCGTGCTGTCGAGCGCCGTCCACTGCGCGACGGCATCTCCGTTCTCCAGGTAATACTCATCGGCGTGCGAGTGGTCCGATTCGAGGTACGCGCGCGCAGCGGCTCCCGCCCCTCGATAGAACACCACTCCTCCACGCATGCCACGATCATACCTATGGGCAAAGCCCGTAGCATACGTGCATCCGATTCCAGGGTCTCTCAAAGGGAGGCCAGCTGAGATCGGATAGGGTGAGATGCACTCTGGAACGTATGGACTCTGAGACTCTGCATAGGTCGAATCTCGCTGTCTCTCAGAGAGAGGCTGAGTGAGATTCGGCAAGGCGAGATGCGGTTGCCAACTTGCGTTGCTCGTACGCGGCACTCCCCGCCGTACCCACCCCCGAGCGTGACCGCGCCCGCTCCCCCACTCCCCTCCCACACCGACCTCGGGTTATGCTGTGCGCATGGCGCTCAACATTCGTGAAGTCGTAGAAGCTCAGGTAGCTGAGAAGATCGAGAAGGGTGAAGCACTCGCCCACGCGATCAGCGCAGCCGAGGAAGCCGCCGCCGCGCTCGACGCCGCACAGAAGAACGTCGCCGCCGCGCGCCGCGACGCGATGACCGCGGGCTGGACCGAGACCGAGCTAAAGCGGCTCGGCCTCGCCAATGCTCGCCCTGCCCGTACCCGCAAGCCGCGCACGCAGAGCGCCGAGTAGCAGGCGTTAGGTCTGGAGGATCAAGTGGTTACCAACCCGAAAGATGACGCCGCCCGAGTTGTGCGGGACGCGCGCGAAGTGACGAAGTTTCTGAGCTTCACCGAGCGCGCCGACTTCCTGCGCGAGGTCGTCAAGGCGATCCGTGACGGAGTGAAGTTCGATGCTCTCGTCGGTGGCCCGTCCCCGATCGGATCTGACGAAGAAATGATCGGTATGGGTGAGGTATCCGGCGCCGCCGAGGACTACTACACCGATGCGCTAGACGCGCAGCTCCGCGCCGACGGCCGCAAGTAGACAGCGACTTAGAAGAGCGTCGGGTGCTCGCTGCCGGCGTCGCTGAGCGCGCGCGCGATTAGCTGCGGGTCCCACCCGTGAGCCCGCACGGTGTCGCGCAGCCGACGTGACCGCGCCACGCGGTCGGCGCGCGGAAGGCTTGCGTACTTCTCGATCGTGAAGCGGTTGCGCTGACGTCCCGCGCGCGCTGCGTCACGCTGGTTCTCAGCCGCTCCCCCGATCCGCAGATGCGAGACGGCCGGGTCGACGTCGACGTGCACGCAGAGGGCCACGTCGCAGCGGTGCAGCAGCATCGTCGACGGAGGTAGGTCGATGCCGGTGAGGTGGCGATAGAGGAACCGCTGGGGCCGCATGGTGCGTTGTCGGATGCCGTCGCCGGCCGTCCAGAATCGCCCGTATCCGTCGTCGCCTACTGCGCCGGTCCATATCCAGCAGTCGTCGGGGTCAGGGCCTTTCACGACGTGCTTCCACAGACGCTCCACTTCGGCCGCTCGGTCCTCGGTCATGGCCCGCTCTCCTCGTCGCTACGGACACACGGACCACAGGCCGGCGCTAGCGTCCTGTGCGCGGTCCTGCGCAGCGAGGTGGTCGCTGCGGCGGTCGTATGGGGTGTCGTAGGTGTACTCCGTGCCGGCGCCCGCCTCGATCGCGAGTTGCGCTGCACTCTGCCCGTCGATGAGCACATGGCGCAGCAGCCGGCCGTATCGGTCGGTGTCGGCCTGGGTGGGGTCGCTGACTAGCTCGACGTCGTGACCGTAGACGAGCTGGTCGAGGTAAGTGCGAGCCTCCTGCGCGTAGCAGTCGTCGGCGCCGCCGTCGCGAGAGATCTCCGGGGTGTCAATCCCGATCAGACGCACGCGCTCCTCCCCCGTCGACGTCTGGACGTCGATCGTGTCGCCGTCGACGACGGCGACGACCGTGGCGACCGTCGAGGTTGCGGGCGTGGTCGAGATCTCCGCGGGTGTGCAGCTGGTGAGCGCGAGCGCGACCGCGGCGGCCGCGATCGTCAGGGTGCAGCTGCGCGCGGTCATGGTGTCCTGCCTGGTCAGCGCACCAGGCGGTTCGGGAGACGTGCGGGCGGCGTCGGCAGGGTGCCGCCGTTCGCCTTCCGGGCGTCGTCGACCGCAAGGGCGATCGCCTCAGCGCACCATGCGCTGTCGGAGGGCCACCGGCCGGCCTGCTGGTCGGCGGTGATCGCAGCCCGCATGCGCTGCATCGTGCTCGTCGGGATGCTGAACGACCTGGTGGAGCCGGTGCGCGCGTCGGAGCGGCCACGCAGGCGGTCACGCGCTGCGCGCTGCTTCGCGGTGCGCGCTGCGTGACGGTCCAGGGCGCCGGCGATCCACCGCGCGAACGTGTCCGCGTCTCCCCCGTTGGCCCAGTCGGCCAGGTACGACGCCCGGGCATCGTCGAACTCGACCGGTGTCAGGTAGATCCCGAGACGCGCCGTGTCCTCGGCGCCGGTCTTGACGCGCGCCTTGCTCGGCCGCTCGGCCTTGCGTGCGGCTGCCTCGGCGGCCTCCTCCTGCTCCATGCGCTCGACGGCCTCGAAGTGTTCCTGCCGAATCTCGATGTCCTCGCGCTGCTCGTCAGTGAAGTTGGTGATGTCGATCGGGGTCCGGCCCCGCTGCTCGTCGGCGCTCGGCGTCACCTCGTTGGCGATCGCGGCCGTGTTCCGGTCGCGGAGGCTCTTGCGGGCCATGATGTGCTCCTTAGTCTGGTTGGTCTGCCGTGTGCTGCGTGTCAGGCGGGGACGGGCGCTGGCGTCTTGCGCGTCGGCGCCGGCTGCCCGATGATCGGCGCGAGAGCGTCGGCGTAGTCCTCGGCGACCGGATGCCGGGGCGCGTAGACGCTGACCGGCTTGCCGTCGGTGTATGCGTCCTTCGCTGCCACGGCCTCGCGGATGGGGCTGGTGACGCGGCCGGGGTACTGCTCGTTGAGCAGCTCCACGACTTCGCGATCGATCAGTCGCCCGTGCTTGTACTTCGTGGGCACGATCCAGTGCAGGCGCTGCCCCGGGTGCATGCGCGGGGCGATGCGCTGCGCGATCACCTCGTCGAGGCGGCGCAGCTGGTCGTATGCCTCGGTCGCGCACTCCACGGGGCCGACCACGACGTCGGCGGCCGCGAGGGCGGCGAGGGTGACCAGGCCCAGGGCCGGCGGCGTGTCGATCACGACGTCGTCCCACTCCCCCGCAACCTCGGGCAGGTGGTCGCGCAGTGAGGTGATCACTTCGGGCCGTGTGTCGAGGGTGGCGAGATCGTGAGTGCCGGCGAGAACGCCGGCACCGGGCACGGACGGCGCCGGCACGGCTGCCTCGATCGCTGAGGCGTCACCGGTGAGGACGTCGGCCGCGACGGCCGCGACCTCGGTGTCGTCCGTCACGCCCAGTCGAGTCGTGAGGTTGCCCTGCTGGTCGAGGTCGATCGCCAGCACCCGGCGGCCGGATGCTGCGAGAGCTGCGACGAGCTCGGCCGCGGTGGTGGTCTTGCTCGAGCCCCCCTTGCTGAGGGCGACGGTGTAAACGGTCATGATTTCTCCTTGATCGCGGATGTCGTGGAGCGGGGCCGGGGGCGTGTCACTCCCCCGGCCCTCGCTGGTCAGTAGGGGGTGTCTTCGCCGGGGATCTGCGCGACGTCCCAGGACGGGATCTGTGCGTCATCCTCGGCCGACGCCTTGCCCGCGTTCTTGGTGGCCTGGACCGTGTGGAAGCGGAGGCTGAACGACACCTCCTCGGCGGCGACGTGCTGCGCTGTGCGAGGCGCCCCGCTGTCCTTGTCGTCCCATCGATCGGTGACGATGCGGCCCTCGACGTGTGCCCGCTCCCCCTTGTGCAGCGACGCCGCCACGTTCTCGGCCTGCTGGTCCCAGACCTCAACGCGGAACACGTTGGGCTCGGCGTCCTCCCAGCCGTTGGCCGTGCGGCGTCGGCGGTTCTCGATGACGGTGAAGTGGGCAACGGGCTTGCCGTTCTGCGTGTAGCGCAGCTCCGGGTCAGCTGCCAGGTTGCCGGAGAAAGAGATGGTTGCCATGATGTCTCCTTGTTTGGTGGTGTTGGTCTGCCGTGTTGTTGATATCAGTCTAGCCTAGTTGGTCAATGCTGTCTGGGAATGCGCGCGTGCTATTTCTCCTCGGAGATCTCGGCCGCTTGAGCCTGCACATAGCGGGCTTGCCAGCGCGAGACGTCCCCGCGCAGCTCCGTGACCGTCTCGGCCTGCTCCTCGGCCTCTCGGTTCAAGATGCCAACCAGGGTTTCGAGCTGCCGGATTCGAGCCCGCGCCTCGGAGAGTTCACGGTCCATCGCTGCGGCTGTGGCCTGCGAGTAGTACCGGGGCTCTTCCTCGCTTGTATCGCTCATGTCGTGCTCACCCGCTCCTAGCTCAGGTGCGCGGCGATGCGGTCGATCTGGTCCGGTCGCACGTCGCACCAGTGATCCTGTTCGTCGACGACGACGACCGGCGCCATGCTGTAACCCAGCTCTTCCGTGATGTAGTCGTAGGCGGCGGGGTTCTCCCTGACGTTCACCTCGACGAACGGGATGCCGGCCCCGTTGAGCATCCGCTTGGTCATGGTGCACTTCACGCAGCTCAGACCCGTTGTGTAGACCGTCACAGGTTCCATGTCCCTATCCCTCCTGGTCGCCGTCCCACATTCCTAGTGGTCTGGTATGTTGATACTCTCAGTCTAGTCTAGTTGGTCAATAATGTCTAGAGTTTCTTTCCTCTTTTTCTCGGGAACGTACGCGCTGGGGCTGCTGGGTGTTCGGGAGGGCTGGGTATCCCCGTGGCGCAACGTGACAACCTCGACCACTCCCCCGCATGCTCGATCTTCGGTAGTCAGCTCGGGGCGGACGCTGCTCGCTCGGCTGGCACAGGCCAGGGCCTAGGCACTCCTCCCCTTCCAAATCCCACCCTGTCGTCATCAGCGAAGAAACCAGCGCCAGCTGGGACGCATGCCGCTGGCGCAGGGCTCTCCACCTGAAGCCGGCGCCCCGTCCGGGCGGAGCCCGGCGCGGGTGTGGCCGGGCTCGATGTCCCGGCCACTCCCCCAGCTGCCCTAGGCTCGGGCGACGACGATTGCTCGCAGGATCGCCCGGTGCTGGGTCGGTGTGGGTGCGACGTGGTCGCCGTCCTCTGTCACTCCGAGGAAGATCACCGGCCCGGCGAGGTAGTCGCCGGGGAGGAAGCGGGCCCCGAGGAGCAGCGCCACGGTGGTCGCGTGGTGATTGGGCTCCGCGCCCCTGATCTTCCCTTCCTCGTCGAAGATCGCATCGAGGCCGCCGCGCAGCGCGGCCGTCTCGATCGTGTCGCAGCTGAGGGTGTCGTAGAGAGCGTGCAGCAGATTACGGCCGTCGAGGTGGACGTGCTGGATCTTCTCGTCGACGCCGGCGTCGATCCGAACTCCGGTAATGGTGGTCATGGTGTGCTCCTTGTCGATGTGGGGTGGTTAGTCCCGGTGGTCTGCCGTGTTGTTACTCTCAGCCTAGTCTAGTTGGTCAATACTGTCTAGTCCTGATCTCGATTGTCTGCGGTGGCGGTATCCTGGTGGGGTGCTGCCGGTGTGGTAACCGGCTGCCGTGTTGAAGTCGGGTCCGGCTCCTCCTCGCGGGGGACCGGACCCGACTTGTCTTAGGCGGCCGCCTGCTCGGCGTCGGGCTCGGCGTCGATGTGCAGCGCGTCGGCCAGGGCGTGCACCGCGGCGAGCACGCGGGTTGCGCTGTCGCGGATAACGTCGGCCTCGGCGCGCTCGGCCCACCCGGCGACGTAGCCGACACTGTAAGCGGTGCTGTCGAGCCCGAGCATGCCCGCCAGAACGTAGGCGACGCTCTCGGCCTCGACCTCGTAGCGGCCGCGGTGCTCGACGTACTCGGCCAGGTCCTCGACGTGACCCAGGGCGATGTGCGCGGCCTCGTGAAGGGCGGTCTTGGCCTGGTGAGCGGGGGAAAGGTGGTCAGCAATCACCACGCGCACCGGCCCTCCCGTACCCTCCGGCGCCGGCTCGGTGTAGCCGTTGGCCGTCGTCAGTGGCGAGATCTCGACCACGGCGCCCGATGCGGTCAGGTGGTCGACGACCCGGGCGAGGATGCCGCCCTCATCCTCGCCGGTGAGCGGGTGCGCAAGCTCGGAGACATCTTCGTGCCCCTCCATGACCTCGGTCTGCGCGATGTCGAAGACACTCACGGGGAAGAACACGCGGCGACGACCATTCTCGACCTCTTCGCCGTTGTCCTCGTTGTCTGCTGCGACCTTGACCGTTCCGGTGCCGTAGATCCGGATGCCGCGCTCACCCTTGCGCACCTGGCGGCCTTTCGCCTGCCATGCCCGGTATCCGGCGACCTGGGTGGCCTCGGGGTTCTGCGCCCAGATCAACAGGAGGTTCGAGAAGCTGTAGCGGTGGAACGACCGCGCGAACCGCAGGTAGGCGGTCCAGGCCTCGGAGTCGCGCAGCTGCTCGACGGCGGCCGTGAGCGTGTCGTGCAGCTGTTCCATCTCCGCGCGCTTCTGCTCGGGAGTGCGGCCCTTGCGGTTGGTCTGGTGCTTCGCGGTCATGGTGTGCTCCTTGTCGATGTGGGGTGGTTAGTCCCGGTGGTCTGCCGTGTTGTTACTCTCAGTCTAGTCTAGTTGGTCAATACTGTCTAGTGTTGGTTCGGATCATTCTTCTTCGAGCTCGACGCGCTCGAAGCGGTGACGAATCTTGTTCGCGACGCGTTCCGCTCGAGCACGGTCGCTGTAGATGCCGGTGCGGGCCGGGTCAAACGTGACGCCGTATCGCGTGCGCATGTCGATGCCGCTTTCGCTGTGCAGGTATCCGGTTTCGCCTTTGTGGGTGACAAGAATGCGGATGGTCATGGGGGGTTCCTCGCTGGTTAGGGCGGGGTGGGCACGCGGCCCACCCCGCAGTGGATCACTCGTGCGTGTCGGGGCTGTCGATCATGGCGGCGATCTGCTCGACGGGGGAGAGGGTGTAGCCCCACTCCGCGAGGGTCTGGAGGTAGTGGGCCGTCTCAGCTCGCGGGCTGCGCCAGGTGTTGCGCCCGGTGCTGGCCTCGATCCCGCCGAGGACGATTGCCAGGGTGACGTGCCCTGCCTTGGTCGGGTGAGCGGTGAGGAAGTCCGCGAATCGGTCCCCGTAGTAGCCCGATACCGGCTCGACGCCGAGAATGTCGGCCGCGAGGGCGTTCCCGCTCAGTTCTCCGGCTACCAGGTGGCTTCGGTGAGGCTTCGCGCGATGACCTGTGCGGAGTTCTTGGGGAGCGTCTTGCGGCTGAGAAACTGCGCCAGCCAGTCGCGGCGCACACTCTCGGCGGCGTCCCAGTCCTTATTGTTGGCGATGAGCGTCTTGCGCTCGGCCTTCTCCTCGTCGGTCATGGGTCCGGCCTTGCGGCCCATGCCGTCGTCAACGACCGTGTAGCCGAGGGTTTCCGGCTCGTCGACGTAGTAGTTCACCTGGTGTGTTCCGTCCCGATGTCCGCGCACGTAGACGGCCACGCCGTCTTTCCCCTCGATCTCGTCAGCGGTCACACGCTCGCCCTCGTTGGTGCGGAGGTCGCCCAGACGGTAGGGGGTGCGGGCGTCCCACGCGGGAGCTTCGGAGAGGATGCGGTGGCCCTTCGCGGCCTCGCCCTGTTCCCCGGTTTCCCGGGCCTGAGCGGCGGCGCGCTCGTCGCGGGCGCGCTGTACGGCGTGGGGGAAGTATCCCGGTTCCTCGGTGGCGGTCTGCGTGAGCGTTGCGACGACCTCGGGGTCATCCTCGAACTCGATCAGTGTTGCGGCCTGGTCAAGCGTCATGCCCGATTCGACGATCAGGCGGGTGCCCGTTTCGCTGGCCGCGACCGTGAGTCCCATCTTGATCTTGTCGCGCTTCGTGCCGGTGCGCTTGGCGATCGCCGTGACGGAGAGTCCTTCGAGTTCCAGCGCCTTGTAGGCCTGGAGCCGGTCGCCGTCGGTGAGCGCCTGACGCTGATCGTTCTCCACCAGCTGCTCCACGATGCGCTGGGCGTCGTCGGCGTCGTCGGCCTCGACGATGTAGACAGGCACGCTCGCGAGGGCGACCTGCTGAGCGGCCAGAGTGCGGCGCTGTCCGTATCGGACGTGCACGCCGCTCTCATCGCGGGTTGCCACGATGGGGACAAGAACGCCGTTCGCGCTCACGCTGTCAAGGAATTCCTTGTCGAGGCTCGCCTCTGCCGCCGTGCGAACGTTGGTCGCCACGTCGAGGGTCTGCGGGTCGATGAGTTCAAGGACTCCGGCGGATGTTGCTGCAGTAGTCATGCTGTGCTCCTTGTTGATCTGGGGTGGTTAGTCCCGGTGGTCTGCCGTGTTGTTACTACTATTCTAGTCTAGTTGGTCAATGCTGTCTAGTGTTGTGGTCGTGTTTTCTCGGGAACGTACGCGCCGGGGCTGCTGGGTGTCCGGTAGGGCTGGGTATCCCCGTGGCGCAGCGTGACAACCTCGGGATCTCTCCCGCATGCGCTCGACGTCGGTAGGCGGCTCGGGGCGGACGTCAGCCGCGCGGCTGGGACGTTCCGGGGCTCGTGACGTTGCACCTTCCCGATCCACCCCGTCGTCATCAGCGAAGAAACCGGCACCGGCTGGGTCGTGACGTGCGAGGCCGTCCCCACTGTGTGCAGGCAGCCGGGCGATAGTTGGCTGTGCACATTGGGGTCGGGGCAGCGTGGTCGTGTCGGAGGGCGGTGGGAGGATGCTTGCCATGAGTTCCGCCGACGTCACTGCATCTTTGCCGGAGCCCTCGGCGCCGGCGTCCAGTCTCCTCGCGGGCGTGCGGTCGCGGAGGGGCATGCTGCTGCTGGGCCGCGCGCAGAACGCGATGGTGATGCTGTTGCTGTGGGCGGCGCTCTGGATGGTGTCGGCCGCGGTGTGCGGCGCGATCGCCAATGCACTGCCCGGTGTGACGCCGTTCGAATCGCCGAGCATGCTCGTGCGGATCGGCGTCTTCGGGGTGAGCATGGCCGCGATCGCCGTGGTGATGCTGAATCTGGTGGTCTGGGAGCCGCCGTTGCGGCGCCGCGCTCGGCGGGTGCTGTCCCGCGCGTGGGCGCTGTTTCGTCGGCTGCTCCGTGATGTGTTCGGCCTCGCCTTCATCAGCGGCCGCCGTCTGGCCGTCGCGGTCGGCCTGGGCGTCATCGCCGCGTTCGTGGCGTTCGGGGCCGGCTACCTGCTGGGCCTGGTGCCGGTGCTCGCGGAGAGCGTGCCGGCAACGGATGCTCGAGTCGAGGCAATGGGCGGCGCCCCGGCGTGGGTGCCGGCGGTGTTCTTCGCGACCTACGCTGCGGCGCCGGAGGAGATCGCCCATCGGGGCGCGCTCCTGGTGGCCGTCGCCGTGGTCGGGGCGTCGACGTCGAACCGGTGGGTTCGCGGGATCGTCACCGTGGCCGCGCTGGTCGGCACGAGCTGGGTGTTTGGTCTCGTGCATCTGGACTGGTCGCTGCTGAACGCGGTGTCGGCGGGCGTGACCGGCGCGATCTTCGGCGTCGTGGCGATCGCCACGCGGAGCCTGTGGGCGGGGATCGTGGCGCACGCGCTGTTCAACGCGCTGGTGTTCATCCTCTGAGCATCCGTCAGCTGCGCCGAAGCCCTCGGGAATGCGACCATCGCTGCCTCTCAGAAGGGAAGTTCGCCGTCGAACTCGGTGGCCGGCGCGGTCGACCGGATCGACGGAGGGCAGTCGGGGCAGGGGCGCGTCACCGTGTAGCCGGCATCGGTGACGCTGTTGATCCAGCCATAGCCGTCGCACTGCGACCCGCCACAGGGCTGCGGCCTCGCAGCGGCGCCCGTCGTGTGCGATCCGTTGTCGGGGCCGGCGCCCGTCAGGGCGGCGTGAACGGAGGGGGAGTGCACGACGCCGGCCAGCAGCGCTTTGAGCAGACCGAACGGGGATCGTGCTCGCTCCCAGCGGCTCACCCCGATCCGGGCGGCTTCGACCAGCAGCGCGGCCGCGAGGCCGTGCCCGTTCCAGCCGCCCGCCTCGTACGGTGAGAGCTGGGCTGCGATCTGCCCGGGCCTGATTCCCTCGAACAATATCGAGAGCGTCGATTGGGCGAGGACGTCGACGGCGAGGCCGCCGCCGGGCCGCCGCCGACGTCGACATCTGACCTTCCCCATTGATTCCTCAGCCCTGGCCGCGTGAGCGGCCGCCAAAGGGAGGACTTCGAAAAGGTGACGGATGGGGGAAAAGCGAGTCCCTACGGGTAGGTGGACGAAGCTCTCGGTTTGGGGAAGAACCTGGGCGAACTTACCGGGTTCGGGAACGGCCACGCGGGCGCGGTGCCGGGCCGTGATGACGGCCACCGCGTAGACGCTGGGGATGCCCCGCTGCTTGTGCCCCGGCTGCTCTCTGACGAGCCGGCGGCGCTCGTCGCCGCTCAGCTCGCGGCCGCGGTACAGCTCGACGAGAATCCCGAGGCGAACGCTGATCGAGCGTGCCCGCTGGACGGCCTTCTCCTGGCGCCCTACGCGAGCGGCCGCGACGACCTTGCTCGTACGCATCCCGCGGCCGTTGCTGTCGGCGTCCAGGACGTCGTTGACGGTGATCGCGTACCAGGTGTCCACGGCGATACCCTCGGCGCGGCACAGGCGCGCCACGTAGGGCTGACGGGACAGGGCGCGGACGATCCGCAGCATGGCTTTGCGTCCAGGAGACACCGGGACGGCCCGGTTCAGCTCGTCCGGCACATCTGGAGCGCCGATGCCGTGCGCGCGCTCTGGGGCGCTCGTAGCGCGTCTGAGTGCGCGCAACGACGTCTCCGTGTGCGCACGGGCGCGCGAACGCCGCTCGTAGGCGTCCTGAGTCCATGCAGCGGGTCCGCGCCCTGCGGTCGGCGTCGACGGCGCCCTGGTTGTTGTCCCCCTGATGGGGGACACGCCGCCAGCATTAGCGCTAGTGCTTGAATTCTGGGCAGCACGAGCTACCATATAGTCATCTCCAAACTGGCACGTTCGGGGGTACAACGAAGGTCCGGCCCGCGGCCGGTTCTTCCTCACATCGCCTAGATCTGGTTTCGGTCGCCAAACTTCTTCAGATCAGGCAAAGAGCTTCGAGGCCCGCCCTAGGCGGGCCTCATCTCGTTAAGCGGCTGGCACGCGCAGCATCCCGTCTTTGAGTGGTCGGTCAGGGAACCAGGTGGGGCGCCCGTAGGCGTCGAGCGGAAGGTGTTCGACCATGACGTCGAACAGCTCCGACGGCGAGATTTCAAGCGTCTGCGCCAGGGCTTCCCAGCGCTCCTTGCTCGTCTTCTCGACCTCGTATCCAAGGTTGATCGGCTGTACCATCGTCCCTCTGGGACGGCGGTAGGTCCGCCGCTTCTGTTCGTCAGCCATGCGCCCAGTTAACCCCAAGGTCAGGGTTAACGCGGATGCGACGCGCCGGGGGTCAACTTGTGGTTGAGAGTTGCTTAGCGGTCGACGGTGACGCCGAGCGCTTGCCCGAGGGTCAGGTACAGGTGGTCAATGCGTTCGGGTACGGCGACGTACCGGACTCGACTGCCTGGCCGGATCTGCTCGGCGGGCGGGTCGGTGGTGATCACCCCGGCATCCAGGAGCACGCCGAGCTGGCTGGAAACGGTGCCCGGAACAAGGCCTAGCGCCGTGGCGATCTCGCCGCGTAGGGCAGGGCCATGCGCCTGGAGGTATCCAAGGATCGCGACCCTGATGCGGTTCCCAAGGATGTCGATGGCTGCCTCCACGTTTTCTCCGAGCGGAGTGGGGACAAAACCGGGCATAGGAGCCATTGTGCCCGACTGGCGGCCACGCCCATTGAATCTTCACCACCCACACCTGACCTATCATGTTACGACCTACATTGTTACAATGTAGGTATGCTTATCTTACTCCGCATGGATTCCTCGGCCGAGGGGCGCAAGCTCAACGGCTCCGGGGGTCACATCGCCGGAATTTCGGCGTTCCGGGGCGTGTCCCCCAAATGGGGGACAGATTCGGTGGGTGTCGGAATGGTCGGCTTTACTGATATGCGTGTCGGGCACGGTGGCCGCCATCACAGACCTCGGGGGGAGGCGACGTGAGTAGGAAGAACGCAGTACCGGCATGGCCTGTCATCGGCCTGACGTTCGACGGTGACATGGCCGTTGCGGATGCCGCAGGCGTGGGTGAACCCATCCGTGTCGCCGCGTATCCGGATCTCGCGACGGCTGCGGGTGCCGCTGCGGCGGCCGCTGCTCGACGGCTCAACGTCCCGCGTTGCCGGGTTCAGGGGGTCACCCCTGACGGTGACGTGTGGATGATGGTCGTCGACGCCGAGGCGGAGACCTTGGAGGAGCTGGAGACCGGGGGAGAGGAGAAACAGGCCCGCCGGGGCTCCAGCTTCTTCCGCGGCCGCCTGTCGACGGTGCCTCGGCAGTGGTGGCTCGTGATCGGCGTGAGCGTCGTCGCGGCCGTGGCGATCGCCGTTGTGGTTGTCCCGCGCGGGATGCTCCCGACGCCGGTGGTCGGCAAGCCGGCCGCCGTTGACGAAGCGCCGGCTCCTGATCCTGGACAGCTGCCGGTGTCGTCCCCGACCGGGTGGGACACATACGCCCGGTGGGTGATCGAGGCGGAGAAGCCGGGCGCGGCCGCGATCCTTGCCGGCCGTGACGTGATGGTTCTCGCAGACGGCGCAGACGTGATCGCGGTGGACGCGAAGACCGGGCGCCAGCTGTGGCGCTCGGGGACGGCGGGGAACGTCACCGCGCTCTACGCGCCGGCAGACTCCGACGTGATCTACGCCGCCCGCTCCAACACGGGAGTGAGCGTGATCGATCGGTCGACGGGGAAGGTGCTCACCAACGGGGAGACGTCGGCGCGGAACATCGTTCTTGGTGATGTTCCGTTCGCTGAGCTTCCTGGGCAGGCCGGGGCGGTGCTGGTCGGTCGCTCGTGGGAGCGTCGGCAGGTGCCGGCGACGGCGGTCCCGATCGGGACCGTGGGCGAGGGGCTGGTCAGCGTGAGTGTGGAGCAGTCGAGCGTGTGGGTCACGACCTCCGACAGCCCGGTTCTGCCCGAGGCTGTGGCACTGGGGGCACCGGCTGAGGGACTGTCGCTGTCGCGCATCGTGGCGTTCGTCGACGGCCGGTTGATCCTTGCCTGGGCTGATCGGTTCGGCCCCAAGACCTACACGGTCGATGCCGTTGACGAGGCCGGACGTCTGACCCGTGAGAGCACGTTCGACGCGACGGGGCGATCGTCGGGTACAGCGACCGTTGACGCATCCGCCGGCCTGGTCGGCATCGGATCTCTCCTGCTCGACCTCGACACCGGGACGGTGACGGAGGCGGAGCAGGGAACGGTGACCGCCCGCGCCGGGTTCGGTTGGACCGAGCAGAGCGGCGACGACCGCGTGCGGATCTCGCCCGACGGCACGACGCTGCCGATGCGCAGCGGCGCCGTGATCCCCGACGTGATCTTGCCGGACGGCCGCGCCGTGGTGCGCGCAGCTCACGGCTCTGATGGAAACGCCTACTACGTGCTGGAGGTGCAGCAGCCGACCCCGACTGCCACCCCGGAACCGAGTCCGACTGACGGAAAGGGAGAGTGATGGAACTCATCGAAGGTGTGGTGACGCGCGACGGCAAAGCGACCGTGCGCGCTGGTGGAGAGTCGGTGCAGCTCACTGCACCGGGAGCTGATCTGAAAGCGGCTCGAGACGCGGTGCTCGCGTCCGCGAAAGACGCGGTGCGCGAGCGCGGGGAGGTCTGCCGACTGGAGATCACCGACAACGGGCGTCGTCACGTGTTCGCGGCGCACCCGGACGGGTCGCTGGTCCCGCTTGCAGACCCGAGCCCGGCCGATGCCGCCGAGCTGCACGACGTGACAACGCCGGCCCCGGCGCCGGTCGCTCCTGCTCCAGCTGCGCCGGAGACTGCGCTGATCGAGGACGTGCCCACGGGTGCGTCTCTGCTCACAGCTGCACCGGCCGTCCCGTCGTCGACGCCGCAGCTCGCGGTGCCCCCGCGGCCGGATCTTCCCTCGGCTCCGGTCGAGGCGCCCCGAGCGGACCACCCCGTAGAGCCGGCCGTGGTCATCGCGCCCCCGGCTGATCAGGGGCCCGTCACTCGGCGCAGCCTTCGTGACACGACCTTCCTCGTCGACGACTCCCGCCACGACCCCGCGGCGAAAGGCTTCCGCGGGCTCCTGACTCGTATCGGAATCAAGCAGGAGCCGTCCGCGGCCGAGCTGGCCGAGCGCGACGATATCGCTGTCGTGTCTCGGCACTGGCCCGGCACGCGCACGATTGCTGTCGTGAATCGTAAGGGCGGCAGCGCCAAGACCCCGGTCGTCGCCGGCCTCTCCGCCGTGTTCGCACGTTATGGCGGCGGCGGGGTTCTCGCCTGGGACAATAACGAGAACTCCGGCACGCTCCCCATCAGGACCGAGCAGGAGCCGCACGGGGCAAGCGTCCTCGATCTGCTGCGCGACGAGGACCGCCTCAGAGACGGCCAGAGCCACGGTCTGATCGCCGGGTACGTGCACCACCAGTCGGCCGATCGCTACGACGTCCTCTGGTCAGATCAGAACGACTTCGGCGACCACGAGATCCAGGCCGAGGAGGTGCGCCGCGCCCACGCCGTGGCGTCGAGGTACTACCGGATGCTCGTCATGGATTCGGGGAACACCGCGCGCGCTGCGAACTGGAAGGCGATGATCGAGCTGACGAACCAGCTCGTGATCGCCACCACGACTGGCGAGGATCGCGCGGAGCTGGGATCACGCACCCTGCAGACGATCGCGGAGCGTGATGAGCACGGGGCGCGCCTGGCTGAGAACGCCGTCGTCGTGGTGAGCTGCTGGAAGCCGGCCGACATGGTTGAGGCGCAGCGGATCGCCGGTCTGTTCGAGCCTCTGGTGCGCTCCGTCGTCATCGTTCCCTTCGACAATGCCTTGAAGGCCGGCCGCATCCGGTTCGACGCGATGCAGCCGAACACGCAGCGCGCCTGGCTCGCAGCTGCGGCCGCTGTGGGGCGGGGACTATGAGCAACCCGTTCCTGCCCGCTGCGGCCCCGGTCGAGGTCCCCGAGGAGATCGAGACCGATCCGATCCTGGGCAACGCCGCCGAGCAGACCGGGCTTGACGCCCCTCGTCTCGCGCGTGACGTCGCCCCGGCGGCGCCCGCGGTGCAGGCCCCGACGATCACCGCAGACACGGTGTGGCTCGTGGGAGCGTCCGGCGGAGTCGGCGTGAGCACGCTCGCCCGCCTGGCCGGGGACACCGTCGTTGACGGGGGAGTGCATGCGCCGGCATGGCAGGCTCCCGCGTTCGTGGTCGCAGCCACCCACGCCGCCGGGCTGGAAGCGGCGGCAGTCCTCGCCCGCGCGAACGCTCGAGGAGATGTCGATTACGACATTCGCGGGCTCATCCTCGTGCACGACCGGCCCAAGCTGTCCCGGCCGACCGTGCAGTTCGCGAAGCAGGTAGCGGGTGTGTACCCGCGCACGATGACGGTTCCGTTCGTTCCCGCGTGGCGGGAGCCCGGAGCCGTCGAGATCCCCAAGAACGTCCGTGTGCAGCTGGTCCTGGCTGCTCTGGCGCCCAAGAAAAGGAAGAAATCATGAAGATCCTCACCAACATTGCCGCGTACGTTCCCCCGTCTGGGGGCGTTGCCCCTCCTGGCACCGAGAACATCAGCACGGTCGTCACCTGGGTTCTCTGGGGCGTGGGAGCGATCCTGTTCGTCTACTTCATCACGGGCCTCGTGCAGGCCGCGCAGGCTCGCAACCGCGGAGGGCAGGCCGATGCATCGGCGCCGGTGTGGCCGCTGGTCCTGGCGATCATCCTTGGTGCTGCGGGAACGATCTGGAACGCAATCGCCTAACGGGCGCACGACAGGACGGAGCGAGACATGGCGAAGGAAAACCCCGGCTGGTGGAGCCGCAACGCAAACCGGATCGCGCACCCGGAGGAGCAGAGCCCGGAGCAGGCGAAGCGTGCCCCGTGGATCTTGATCGCCTTCCTCGCGCTCATCGTCCTGGTGGCCGCGGGCGTCTGGGCGCTGCGGGTGTTCTGGTTCGAGCCGTCCCAGACGGCCGAGCCGACACCGCAGCCCACCAGCTCGTCGGCCCCGGTCGAGACGACGACTCCGACCGCCCCGGACGGGACGTGCGCCCTCGACAACACAGACCGAGACATCAGCGCCACGCCGCCGGAGGCCACTCAGTGGATCGTCGACCGGTGGGCAGCTGTCCCGGTCGTCGACGGCGCCGGCCCCTGCACCGAGCGCGACGGATACCGGGTGGGCTTCGCCCACACCCAGACCGGCGCTCTGCTCGCCACCTATCACTATTTCGTCCACGGCATCCCGTCGTCGCCGGACAGCGGAACAAAGGGATTGCTGGACTACGCGCTGCTCGACGGTCCGCTTAAGGACTCGCTCCTAAAGCAGGTTGATGACGTCGAGAACGGCGTGGAGCCTCGCGTCCCCGATACCGACTATCGGGGCGTCGAGTTCGGCGGGTACAAGATCCAGAGCTTCGACGGTGACTCGGCGGTGATCGAGCTCATGCTTAGCAACGCATCGACCGCCGGATCGATCACGGTAAAGCTCGTCTGGAAGGACGACGACTGGCGGATCGATCCGGCGTCCGCGGAGGCTTGGGGCACGACGCAGAGCAATGTGCGCGCGCAGTCCTTTGTGCCGTGGAGTTCGCGGACGGGGAAATAATCATGATCACGAGACTCGCTTGGAACCCGATCGACGACATTCTCGGCGGCATCGGTGACTGGTTCACTGATGTGCTGAGGAACACGGTCTCCGCGCTGATTCAGGGCGTCTCGGAGGCTGTGAAGTGGGTTTCGACGTACTTCCTGTACCTACCGGCACCGGTGCTGGAGGGCGAGGGCGCTGGCTGGTCTCCCGCCGAGCGTGTGCAGGCCTACACGGACTGGGCCGTGATCATCGGCGGCATGATCGGCATGGCGTTCGCGCTGATCATGGTGGCGCGTCGGAAGGACGCCGACTCCGCTGTCGACGTGATGATGGGCTTCTTCCGCGTAATCCTCGTAACGGGCGCAGGTATCCCGACGATCTCTCTGCTGGCGAAGTTCTTCGACCAGGCGGCGCCCTGGCTGATCAACAACATTGCCGGCGGGACGTTCGAGGAGGGGTTGGGAACGCTCGTGGGTGTCGACGCGGCCGCCGCGTCGAGCATGGGTGTCGGCACTCTGGTGCTGATGCTCGTCTCTCTCGTTTTCGGCGTGCTCGGCGGCATCCTCAACCTGTTCATGGTGATGTTCAATTGGGGCGTGCTTCCCGTCGTCGCGGGGCTCCTCCCGGTGCTCGCGGCGGCCGCAATGTCCGAGCGGGGCCGGAACGGCTTCAATCGGGTGCTCGCGTGGACTGCTGCAATCCTGCTCTTCAAGCCGGTTGCGGCGGTGATCTACGGCGTGGGTATCGCCAGCGGCCGGATGATCACGGGTGGGGTTGAGGATGCCGGGCAGATCGTCCTCCAGTCGATTTATGGGACGGTGCTGCTGTGCGCTGCCGGGATCGCCCTGCCGGCGATCGCGCGTATCGTCGCGCCGGCGATC
Organism: Microbacterium sp. WHRI 7836; assembly: GCF_040223885.2. Taxonomy (NCBI): domain Bacteria; kingdom Bacillati; phylum Actinomycetota; class Actinomycetes; order Micrococcales; family Microbacteriaceae; genus Microbacterium; species Microbacterium sp. WHRI 7836. The sequence goes on along the minus strand of NZ_CP168172.1, from coordinate 13,707 downwards.
GCGGCGGGCACTCAGGGCGGTGGAGCCGGCTTGCTGATCGGGGCGGGAATGGTCGCCGCTGGAGCCGTCACGGGTGGAGCTGCGGCAGTGGCGGCCGCCGGAGCCCGCGGCGCCGGCATGGCGGGCGCAGGGAAGGCCGCCACTGCCGCAGCTCCGGCCCCGAGCGGTGCATCGTCGACAGCTGGCCCAAAGGGTGGCGCATCTAGCGGCCCGTCGGGTGCCAGCTCGGGATCTGGCGGCGGCCCGTCGGGCGCCGGCTCTGACGGTGGCAGCTCGTCCGGTGGCGGCGGCGCATCTGGTGGCGGCGGTTCCTCTGGCGGTGGCGGTCCATCCGGTGGCGGTGGAGGTTCGGCGCCGTCGGGCGCCGGCCCCTCGGGCGGTGCCCCCGCGACTCGCGGGTCGCAGTGGGCGAAGCGCTGGGCAGCGAACGGCGCGTACCAGACGCAGGCGCAGATTGGCGCAATGGAGCAGGCAGTGGAAGCGGGGGATGAGCGATGACTGAGCAGCTTTACGGGAACGTGCAGGAGCCGCGCTACGCGCGCACGATGGGCCTCTCAATGGCCTCTGTCGCGCTGGTGATCGCGGGGGGCGTGTCGACGTTCTTCCTGATGCAGTTCTTCGCTGTGCCGATCCACTTCGCAGCGATCGCGTTGCTGGTCGCGATCGTCGGCGTGTGGTTCTTGGAGACGGGTAGGAAGCAGGGGCGTACGCGCCTGGAGAGGGCGGTAGGTGCACACATGTTCCGCAAGTCGAAGAAGAAGGGCGCGTCAACGTATTTGAGCGGCCCGACGTCGCGGATGCCGGACGGCTCGCACCGCGCGCCGGGACTGCTGGCGTCGACAGAGATGTTCGAAGGGACCGACCACCTCGGCCGGCCCTTCGCTTTCCTGTGGGATCGAGTGAAGAAGACGGGCACGGTGTTCTTCACCGCGTCGGCGTCCGGGCTCGATCTCCAGGATCAGGAGGTAATTGACTTCCTGGTCTCGGGGTGGGGTGGGTATCTGCATCAGTCGGGCACGTTGGCCGCGTTGGAGCAGGTGGCGGTGACGGTGACGAGCATGCGAGACACGGGGGAGCGGCTGCCCGCCGCGGTGCAGGAGCATCGTTCGCGGGTCGATGCCTCCGCGGTGCCGACCTTCGCCCGTGAAGCTGTCGACGAGATCGTGGCGGACGTGAACGCGGGGGTCGGACGCATCGATGCCCGAATCGCGATCACGTTCTCGGGCGCTCCGAACCCGGACGAGGGTTTGGACGCGCGCAGCCGTGAGGACCTGATGGGCGAGGTCATGGTGCACCTGCCGGCGATGATCGAGCAGCTGGAGCTTTCCGGCGGCGGCGTGGTGTCCTACCTCGCCGCGCAGGAGATCATCGACACCACGTACGTGGCGTACAACCCGGAGGCCGCGGTCGCGGTGGAGCAGGCGCGGTTGTCGGGTGTCGGCACTGGTCTCACCTGGGAGGAGGTCGGCCCTGTTCACGCGGTGAACGAGGTCGACCGTTACGAGCACGGCGGCGGGATCTCGCTGTCGTTCCAAGTGTGGAGGGCACCGGCAGGGGTGTTCCGGGAAAGCTCGCTCATGGCGCTGTTGAAGGCGGATGACGTCAGTGAGCAGAAGCGGGTCACGATCCTCTACCGGCCGCTGTCCGCGGAGCAGAGCCAGAAGCGCGTGCAGACGGCGGTGGCGGATGCCGACTACGAGACGAATCAGAAGGGCCGCAAGGCGACGGGTGCGCAGCTCGCGTCGGCCGCGCGGGTGAAGCAGACCGAGGCGGAGGTGTCCGCGCGGGGTGCGTCTCTGATCCGGTTCTCGTTCATCATCACCGTGACGGTGATGGACCCGGCCGCGCTGCGGCGGGTGCCGGCGATGGTCCGCAACGCGGCTCAGACCGGTGTGCAGCTGAGCGTGCGGCCGTCGACGGGCAACGAGGACGCATCGTTCGCGATCGGGCTGGGTCTCGGCATCGTCCCGGCGAAGTGGGCTTCGGTATCACCGCAGCTGCGACAGGCGCTCTAGGAGGCGATGACATGGGTGTTCTCGATGACGTATTCGACAAAGCGGTCAGCAAGACGAATCGGCTGCTGGGCCGTCAGCCGGCGCCAACAGCGGTCGATGTCCCGTTCCCGGGACTGACCGCAAAGGGCGTGGAGGGGTCGACGCTCGGCGCGCACGTCTTTGTGGAGGCGCCGCCCGAGTTCGAGGCCTCGAGCATGCAGGTGTGCGGGTTCTGGCCGTTCAGCGTCGGGGCCTCGACCCCGCTGGTGGGCGCGGTCCTCGGTAAGCACTTCTTCAACGGCGGCCCCGTCTGCGGCGATCCGATGACGCTGTTCAAGCGCGGCATTATCTCCTCGCCGTCCGGGTTCGTCCTCGCCCTCAACGGGCGAGGAAAGTCGTCGTTCGTGGTGCGGATGCTGCTCGGCATTGCCGACGGTGGGGATCTCCCGATGATCCTCGGGGATCTGAAACCCGACTACGTGGGCTTCAACCGGGAGATCGGCGGATTCGAGTTCTCTCTCGGGCGCGGCATGGGCGGCATCAACGTCCTGGACGCGGGGCCGTGGGCGGAGCACCTGCCCCGGCTGGACCCGTCCCGGCGTGAGGGCCTGGACGAGCTGGAGTACGCGCAGCTCGCCAAGCGGTACAGGGAGGTTGTGGGGCGCGTGCACGGCCGTCGCCTGAACGCCCTCCGCGGGCTGGTGGAGATGGTTCTGCGTGAGGAGCTGAGCGAGAAGCGGTCAGAGGTCACGGTGCTGTCCGTGGCCGTGGAGATCGCCGCTGAGGAGGCGGCCGCCCGCGGTGAGCAGCCGCTGCCGGCCGATGTACTGCGCGTCATCACCGAACGTCACCCTCGCGTGCGGGAGAACATTCTGCCCGTGAGCGATGAGGACTACGACAAGCTCACCTCGAACCTGCGGACCGGGCTGAATGGCCTGGGTCCGCACGGTCCGTTCGGGGACGTGTTCTGCCGGCAGACGACGGAGAAGGTGCCGATCGATCGGGCGCTGTGCTTCGACGTGTCGAGCATCCCGTCGACGGACGCGCAGCTGCGTGCGGCCGCGCAGCTCGCGTGCTGGTCGTACGGGCAGTCGGTCTCCGAGTGCGCGAAGATCCTCGCGGAGGAGGGCCTGGAGCCCGAGCGTCACCACTTCATGGTGATGGACGAGCTGTGGCAGATCCTCGAGGCCTGGGACGGCTCGGTGTACCGGATCAACGCGATTACTCGCGTGAACCGCACCGAAGGCCTGGGGCAGATCATGATCACGCACTCCATGAAGGATCTGGAGTTGTCGACCCCGGAGCGGACGAAGATCGCGCGCGGATTCGTCGAGCGCTCGTCGATGCTCTACCTCGGCGGGCTCGCTCGCAACGAGATGCCCGACCTGCTGAGCGTGCGCCCCTTCTCCAAGAAGGAGCAAGAGCTGCTGGTCGCCTGGTCGGCTGAGGGGTCGATCAACCCCGTCACCGGCAAGCCGACCGCGCCTCCCGGTCGCGGGAAGTTCCTGATGAAGACCGGCGACATGGCGGGCGTCCCGTTTAGCACGGGGCGCAACCTGACGGCCCGTGAGAAGCAGATCCACGACACGAACGCCGCGTGGGCTGCGGCGATCGGCGCGCACGGGGACAACTGATGCACGGGCGCAGGTATCCGGTGGGGCCGTATGTGATCGCCTTGGCGGTCGCCGCGGTGATCTATGCGGCGATCTACCTGGGGCAGCTGATGTGGCCAGCCGACCGCGGCACGCTGTCGTGGAACCCGCTCGCTGCCGCGATCCAGCTGGTGACGGGGGAGAGCGCGTGGCCTCCCGGCGCCACGGTGCTGCTCCTGGTCGTTGCAGCGCTCCTCGTGGTCGTGCTCGTGGTGCTGTGGAACCGCGGCGGGAAGGCGACGCCCGCGAAGGGCGCGCGCCGGATGACGGAGTTCGAGCGTCGCGTGAACGCGAACCAGAACACCGGCCGCATCCAGGAGCGGGAGCGTCGCAAGGAGATGGAGCACCTGCACCCCGACGCCGAGATCTCCGAGGCGGGCGTGCAGATCGGGCGGGCACTCGACCGCGGCCGCGGGTGGGTGCTCCAGTCGTACCGGCAGTGCTCGGCGCACATCTGGGGGCCGGGTCGCGGCAAGACGCTCACGCAGGTGGTTCGCCACTCGTACTACGCCCCGGGCGCGTACGTGATGACGTCAAACAAGACCGACGGCGTGAAGTACGTCCTCGCGGCCCGGGCGCTGCGCCACCCGGCCGGCCGGGTCTGGATGTTCGATCCCGACCGGATCTTCCGGCACGGTGAACGCCCGGCGTTCACCGTCGATCTCCTCGCCGGGGTGAAGGACACGAAGACGGCCGAGAAGCTGGCCAGCCTGTTCGAGAAGTCCGCTCCCACGGCCGAGCAGGCCGGGGGAGATCCGCAGTTCGACCCGCAGGGGCGGGAGTTCCTGGCGTGGTGCATGCTGGCGGCCGCGGTCTCGGGAAAGCCGCTGCGCCAGGTGCACCTCTGGGTGACCGAGGGCAACACCAGCGACCCGGCGGAGCGCCTGGTCGACGCGGGCTATGTCGGCCCCGTCGCGGCGCTCCGTGGTCTCGGCAAGCAGCCCGACCGCACGCGCGGGAGCGTCTTCGCGACCGCGCAGCGCATGTCGTCCGCGATGGTGCACGATCACCTCATGGCGTGGATGACACCGACGCCCGGACTCCCCGTGTTCGACCCGTCCACGTTCGCGACGTCGACGGACACGTTGATCCTCCTCACGCATGACCAGGCCGGGCCGTTGGCGGCGTTCGTGTCGAGCTTGGTCACTCAGGTCGCCAACGGTGCCGTCGCGGAGGCGGGCCGGCATCACTCGGAGCGCCTGCCGGTGCCGATGGTGATGGATCTGGACGAGTGCGGCAACGTCGTCCGGCTGCCCGATCTGCCCGACTGGTACACCCACTTCGGGTCCAAGGGCATCATCATCAACTCGTACTTCCAGTCGCCCGCGCAGGGCGAGGCCACCTACGGCAAGGAGAAGTTCGCACAGCTGTGGGACGCCGCCGGCGCCCGCGTCTTCGGCGGCGGGATCGATCACGAACCGTTCCTGCGCGCCCTGTCGGATCTGATCGGCTCGTACGACAAGGCCACGGTCTCGACGACGACCAGCCAGGGCTCACGCTCGCGGTCGGAGTCGACGCAGAAGGAGGCGCGCGCGAGCGTGGCCGAGTTGGCCAACCTGCCTGAGTGGCGGGCGATCGTGCGCACCAGCAACGGCGTCTCGGTCGTTGTGGAGACGGTGCCCGTGTTCAACGATCCGGCGTTCGCGGAGGTCATGCGCGCCGGAGATCAGATCGGAGCGAGCGCATGAGCGATCAGACCACTCCCGCACCCGACCCCCGGGTGATCGAGCGCGCGGAGGCCGTCGTGGCGGCCGCCACGCGCGCCGTCGTCAACGCGGAGGCCAAGGCGGCCGCCGCCGCCGACGTCCTCGCGGACGCGGCCGACGCCGTCTCGGTCGCGGAGACGAAAGTCGAAGACTTCCGCGGAGAGGACACGAAGCTGCCGTGGCAGGTCGCGGCCGCGGAGGCAGACCTGGCCAAGAAGAAGCGGGCTCACGCGCGGGCTGAGGCCCGTCACGCGGCGGCCGCCGAGAAGGTCGCCGCTGCGGAGGAGATGCTGACCGGGGCGCGCGCCGAGCTGGCTCAGGCGCGCGTCACGCCGGCCGAGCCGATCCCGGATGACGCGGGCATGCCTCCGGGTGCCCCGCCCGAGGTCGTGGCGTGGGTCGAGAAGCTTACCCGCTACCTGGAAAGCCAGGAACGCGACGACTCGGTGTGGTGCCCGCAGTGGCAGGATCACCCCGAGGCGGTGTGGCGGTTCACCGCCCTGCATCGGGAGTTCGAGATCTCTTTCCAGGACGACACGATGTCGAGCTGGTGGGTGAACCACTTCGATCGGCACGCGCCGTTCCTGTTCGGCCGAATGGGGATCTTCCAGGCGTGCGAGACCACCCACGACCCCGACCGGACCTTCCGGTTCGCTCGGAGGGCGTGAGCGATGTCCAAGGTTCTCAGCAGCGCCGGCGTTCTCCTGATCGCCGGGCTTATCGTCGTGGTGCTGATGTTCGATTCCTTCGGGAATCAGCAGGCATGCAACCCGTCCGCATCGGTCGTGGACCCGACGTCGGTTCCCGAGGGACCGGTGAGCGGGTACGGACATGAGCAGTTGGTGAATGCGGCGATCATCGCGAAGGTCGCCGCTGATCGTGGGCTCCCTGCCCGCGCGCAGCTCATCGGCATCATGACCTCGATGGGGGAGTCGTCCCTGGTCAACGTCGGCTACGGCGACGACATCAACGGGGTCACCAACCCGGACGGCACGCCCACGTGCTCGCTCGGGTTGTTCCAGCAGCAGTGGTGCTTGGGCTGGGGGACGCGGGAGCAGGTGATGGACCCTGTGTACGCGGCCACGGCGTTCTTCGACCGCCTCGCCGGGATCTCGGGCTGGGAGACGATGGAGCCGACGCTGGCGATCAACCGCGTGCAGGGCAACAGCGACCCGTACCACTACGCGAAATTCGAAAGCGCAGCGAACGAGGTCCTCGGCGCCCTCGGCGGCGTCAAGCCGGGCAGCGGCGGGTGCAGCGGCTCGGGGGAGTGGCAATCGCCCATCGACATGGGCACGCCGGGTCTGACGATCACCGACTTCTTCGGGATGCGTGACGCCTCGATCACCGGCTACGTGTACCTGCATTCGGGCGTCGATCTTGCCGGCGTCGGTGAGGGGCCTCCTGTGGTCGCCGCCGGCAGCGGCACCGTTGAGCGGGTCGTGCCCGTCGACAACAGCGCTGAGGGCATCAACGTGCGCATCAAGCACGATGACGGGACGGAGACGTACTACCTGCACCTGAGCAAGACCCTCGTGAACGAGGGCGACAAGGTGAGCGCCGGGACACCGATCGGAGCGGTCGGGAACACCGGCCGCTCGTATGGAGCGCATCTGCACTTCTCCGTGCTGATCGACGGGGAGTTCGCAGACCCGATCGCGTTCCTCCGCGCGCGAGGCCTCGACATCTGCACTCTCCCCATCAGTGGGGACCACACCACCAAGAACACCTGCGAGTAGGAGCACATCATGATTCGGAAACTGACGCTCCCGGCCGTGGCTCTCGTGGCGGCGATCGGGTTGGCGGGGTGCACCGGCGCCCCGCCAACCGATCCCGTTCCGACGTCGACGAGCGATCATCGGGGCGAGCATGAGCACACGCTGGTGCCCGAGCCGACCACGACGCCCGATCGCGAAGCGGTGGCGGCGAGGGCCGTCGACGCACTCACTGCGTATGGGCGCCGCGATCTCTCCTACGACGAGTGGTTCGCGCAGCTGCAGCCGTTCCTCGACGAGACCGCTGTGGACGCCTACGCGACGGTGAACCCGTCGCGTATCCCGGCGTTCACGATCGACGGGCCGGGCGAGACCGCGGACGTGACGACCACGCACGCGGTCGTCGACGTGGCCACGTCGATTGGCCGGTTCACACTCGAGCTGCGACGCGGCGACGGCTCCGCCGAGTGGAGCGTGACGCGCATCCAGCCCCCGAACTGATCCAGCAGAGGACACCGGTGTCTGTCTACGACCACGACGTCATCACCCGCGCTCGGATCGTCCGTGAGCGCCTGGCGCAGCTGCGGTTGCATCAGACGGAGGAGCGGCAGCGCCTCCACGCCCTCGCCCTGCATGAACTCCTCGATGCGGGGTACTCGACGCGAGAGGCCGGCGAACTGCTCGGCCTATCTCGCACGTTCGTCCACCGGGTCGCGTCCGGGGCAGCGGAGCCGCCCGAGGAGCGGTCCGAGTTCGAGGAGATCGATGCAGCCGTGGAGCAATTCATCCTCGGCTGATCTGCGAATAGCGGATTGGAGGATTCACACAGCGCCACGGCGCCGGCGCCGCGGCGTCGGCCGACGTCGACTAGGTGCACGGCTGTGACCTTCCGACAACGGCTCGGCCGAGCTCGAGCGCTGAAACCCACAAAGTGCCCTCCTCGCGATCGCGGGGAGGGCACTGGGGTTTGTAGGGTGCAGACAGGCGGGGTCAGCGGTCCAGGCCGCGCCCGCGATCGCGGTTCTTGGCGACGTCGTGCGCAATGGTCGTGGCCTCGGTGTCCTTCGCGCTGCGGGCGGCGATCTCGCCGCGTGTGCGCGTGGGACCGTGGTCGACGTCGACGCCCCACCAGCGCGCGTGATCCTTGCTCGTCGACCGACCGGACGATGCAGCGGGGATCTCCGCGGCCGCCACGCTCTCACGAGCTGCGGCGCGCAGGGCTGGCTCATGCGTATGCCGGATGATCTCGCTGGATGCGGCGGAGAGGCGCCGCATCGTCTCGTGGAGATCTTCGGCCACCTGGGGGAGGTGCGAGACTCTGGCGGCCGCCACGACGAACTCACGCACCCACGCCCGACCCTCACGACTCGTCATCGCGGAGGCGCTGCGGCCGGCCTCGATCGCGCGCCGCGCATCGGCGGCCGCGGTCTGCGCAACGTCGGCCGTCACGGTGCGGTCGTAGAGGACGCCCTGCGCGCGCGTGGCGACCGTGATCCGGTCGACGAGGCCGCGAGCCACCAGCTGTTCCACGGTGACGGGCATGGCCTCGTAGGCGGCCTCGTGCGCCGCTGAGGGCGTCCACCGGTTCTGATCATTGCCGGCGGCCTCTCCGAGGTAGCGGCTCACGGTTCCGAGGGCTGAGACGGCGCCAGGGACGGCGAGCACGTGCGCCTCGACCCGATAGCCCTGCGTGCGGAACGCGGCCGCTGTCGACTCGACCACCGGCAGCTGTCGCATCGTCGTCTCCAGGATGACGCTGCGCCGCTCGGCGCGCAGGTAGTCGGCGGCCATGCCGACCCACGCGCCGGAGGCCTGCGCGGTGACGTGCGGCATCGCGAGCGGTTCGGTGCGCATCAGGGCGCGGTAGTCGGGGTGGAAGGCGCGGAAGTCGTCACCGATGACGGGCACCGCGCCCGGGTGCTCGCTGTGCACGTCCGCGATCGCGCGCGACTTGCCCGCTCCCGGCTGGGCTCCGACGAACACCACGGACGGGTGCAGCTCGGCGGCGCCGCCGGCGGTCAGCGTGGGCGCGATCTTGCGATCGAAGATCTCGCGCAGCTCGTCCGCGCTGAGATCATCCCTCCAGCTCACGCAGTCGCGCGCAGCTGGCGCAGACGAGACCGGTACTCGTCGGTCTTCGCCTTGATCATCGCCAGGTCAGACCCGCGCACGCCGTTCACGTCCTGCCACAGGGCGATGTGCGCGGCCGTGGCCGCCTCGCGCTCGGCGGCTGTTTCAGCGTGGTCCGAGAGCCAGATGTACTCGCCGCGCAACTCCGTCGCGGTCTCGCGCATGATGTCGTAGACCATCGGGTCGAAATCCACGATCTCGGGGGCGACTGCCGTCTTAGCCATGAGATCCCCTTCCGTCTACCTCTCCAGCATACGCCGCCCCTCCGACACGCGCCCGCGAGAGCCGTCGCGCGCGTTGACACGTAGGTGTCAACTCTCGCTTGGAGTGCGTCCTTCGACCTCCACCACGGGAACCTCAGGGCGCGCACCTGGCAGCGTCCCGTATTCTCTGCCGTCGATATTCGGCTGTGGGGCGCGTAACCTCGGGAGTGTCGGCCTGGACCCTGCTGACGGCAACGGGTCTGGCCGCTAAGTCTTCCAGGCCCGTTGTGCTGTCTGGCGCGGTGCCCCGCGCGCCTGGTACGAGCAGTTGACACCCCCACTCTCACCCCTGAGCCTCACCCTCTAATTCACCCGCTCGCTCACCCTGTTGATCACCCCGTGTAGCTGAGCTCGGACCAGGCTGGAGTCGACCGCTCACGGCCGCGTCCTCGAGCACTAGCTTCTGCTCGTGTCACGTTGCGCGAATCGTCATCGGAGGGCGCCGGCTCCCCTATGATGCAGGGAGGGGGACGTTTCCGCCTGCCTATCAACGATTGCAAGGGGAGATGAATGTCGCTGAATACCGACGTCACCCATGTCCGAAACAGGTGGGGGCGTCGGCGATCCGCACGCACTCCCGCCGGGCTCGTCACCGCTGCGCTTGTCGCGAGCGGTCTCGCCGTTGTCGTAGCGCCTCAGGCAGCTGTGGCAGCACCGGCGCTGAGCTGTATCAACACGATCTACCTCACGAGCTCGACGGATCAGTCCGTGCGTAGCCTGAACCTGACCAGCGGTGCTGTCAGCACGACGCCCGTATTCACGATCCCGACCGGAGTCGGTGCGAGCGCGAACCAGATCGGTGTGGCAGCGGACGGACTCGACGCGTACTACGGCACGGCGACGAGCGTCGTCGACTACAACGCGGCCGCCGGCACGACGACATCGTCCCCGAAGCCCGCGGGAGTGACCAACGGCACGGTCGGCGCGGTCAACCCGAAGACCGGGCTGTACTACTACGGCGCGTACTCCGGTGCCACGCTGCAGCTCTACGTATACGACCCCGCAACCGGTGTCGCGGCGCCCGGCCCGGTCGCGACGGTGAACGTCACCGACCCCCCTGGCGGCAACGGCGACATCGCCTTCGACAAGGCCGGCCGCCTCTACCTCGTCAACTCCAGCGCGACCCTCTACCGCTTGTACGTCGTTGATGGTGTCGTTCCTACCTCCGGCACCGGTGCGGTTATGAGCTCGGTCGAGCTGACGAACGGCCCGGCCACCGCCGCAGCGAACGGTATCGCATTCGCGTCCGACGGCTACCTGTACCTGGGCGCTGCGAGCACGGTCCAGCGGGCCAACCCGATCACGGGCGCCCCGACCGGTCCGATGATCAACCTGACTGGCGCGTCGTCCACCGACCTCGCCACGTGCGCGAACCCGAGCACCACTGAAGTGGTGACGACGTTCCCCAACGGTAAGGACCAGCCGACCGACTCGACGACCGTCGTCGTCGACGGCGGCTCCTACGGTGCGCCTGGCACCGGCCCGGACTTCCCGGCCAGCACCGTGCAGCCCGATGGCACCACCGCCACGGAGCCCGGCATCGTGCTCCCCGGTGAGACGTACACCGTCCGCCAGACCGGCAACGGCACGACGGACCTCAGCCAGTACGACACCACGTGGGAATGCCGCGACACCGAGGGCAATGTAATCGCCTCCGGAGAAGGCAACACCGCCACCTACACCGTCCCCACGGGCACGGATGGTGCGTCGATCGTCTGCACGTTCGCGAACGTGCTGCCGCTTCCTGTCGCGGTTCCCGACGAGGGGCAGATCACCTTCGGCACCCCGTCGGTTACCCTTGCGGGTGCCGTCAACGACACCCCCGGCAACAGCGCCATCGACCCGAGCCTGACGGTATTCACGTCCGCGGCGGCAACCAACGGGGGCAAGACGCTCATCACCCCGGAGGGCACCTGGACGATCGGCACAGACGGACAGATCACCTTCACCCCCGCGGCCGGCTACGCCGGCACGACGGCACCGGTGGAGTACCAGATCACGGACGCCGACGGCCTCACATCGACCTCCACCGCGACGGTCACGGTGCGCCCAGGCCCGGCCGCGGTCGCCGACACCCAGCAGACGACCCAGGGCATTCCGGTTGCGGTGTCACCGCTCACCGGCGACACCGCCAGCCAGAACGCCGACGGAACCGCCGGGTTTATCCCGACCGCATCGCTGCTGTTCCCCGCGGCCGGTCAGCCGGCCGGTGCCGTCATCACCGGTGGCGGCCGCACTCTGACCGTGGACGGTGAGGGCGTGTACGTCATCAACCCGGCGAACGGGGCGGTGACCTTCACCCCGGAGCCGGCGTTCTTCGGCGTCGCGCAGCCTGTCGCCTACACGTTCACCGACAGCGTGGGCAACACGGCCGGCTCGACGATCACGATCACCGTGACCGAGGTCGCGCCGACCGCCGCCCCCGACTCGGCGAACACCCCGTTCGCTACCGAGGTGACGGTGGACGTCCTCGACAATGACATCGCCGGCCCCGGTGGCCCCATCGATGCGGGTGCGACGATCCTCACCTCCCCAGGCGCGACCAACGGCGGGAAGACGCTCGTCACGTCTGAGGGCACCTGGACGGTCAACGCCGACGGGACGATCACCTTCGTCCCCGCCGACGGGTACTCCGGCACCACCCCCGGTGTCACCTACCAGCTGACCAACGAGGCCGGCCAGACCGCGACCTCCACCGTCACGGTGACGGTGCGCCCGGGACCGGTCGCCGCCGCGGACACCGACACGACGGGACAGAACGTGGACGTGTCGTTCACGATCCTCGGAAACGACACCCCAGGTCTGCGCGCCGACGGCTCGCTGGGCACGTTCGACATGGACTCGGTCCGGTTCGTGACCACCGGTCTTCCCGCGGGAAGCACCGTGTCCGGTGACGGATACGAGCTCACCGTTCCCGGTGAGGGCGAGTACACGTTCGACCCCGCCACCGGAGAGGTTACCTTCAACCCGGAGGCACAGTTCACTGGCATCGCCACCCCCGTCACGTACGAGGTGGACGACGAGGCCGGAAACACCGCCTCTACGACGATCACCATCACGGTGACCGCGATCACCCCCGTGGTCGTCGCGGATGCGGTCAAGACGCCGGGTGACACCGCGATCGAGTTCGACCCGCTCGACAACGACGCCCCCGGGGCCGAGACGGCACCGCTGGACCCAAGCACCGTCATCTTCACGTCGCCGGCAGCGGCCGACGGTGGCAAGTCGCTCGTGACCCCGCAGGGTGAGTGGACGATCCGTGAGGACGGCACCATTCGTTTCGAGCCGGCGCCGGGCTTTGAGGGCGTCGCCGGACCGATCGAGTACGAGGTCCGTGACGACAACGGCACCCCGGCACGCGGCACCGTCACGGTGACCGTGGGCAGCGGGGCCGTCGCAGGACCGGACTCCGGCACCACCAAGCAGGGCCAGCCCGTAACCGTGGGAGTGCTGACCAACGACGCCCCGAGCGACCTTGGTAACCCGTGCGAGCCCGGGGAGACGAATGTCCCCGCAGGTTGTGACACCGGAGTCTTCGTCCCCGGCAGTGTGGTGTTCCCGACCGACGGTCAGCCGGAGGGCGCCGTGGTCAGCAACGCCGGTCGCACTCTCACCGTTGCCGGTGAGGGCGTGTACACGATCGATGCCGCCACCGGTGTGGTGACGTTCGCCCCGGAGGCTGCGTTCTCCGGCACCGTGACCCCGGTCATCTACACGGCTGTCGACAGCCACGACGTGACCGTGGCGTCGACCGTGACGATCGTGGTCACCGCGGTCACCCCGATCGCGGTCGATGACACCGCCACCACGGTGTTTGAAACGCCGGTCACGCTCGAGCTGCTCGCCAACGACACCGCTGGCGACGAGGTTGTGCCGCTCGTCCCCTCTCTCACCGTCTTCCCCTCTGCGGGACAGCCGGCGGGAGTGACGGTGTCGGAGGACGGCAAGACGCTGACCATCGCTGGTCAGGGCACCTTCGTCCTGAACGGCGACGGTGACGCGGTCTTCACCCCCGACGCGGGCTGGAGTGGCGCGACCACTCCGGTGAACTACCGCATCGAGGACGAGAACGGCACGCAGCGTGAGGCGGCCATCCGCGTCACTGTGCGTCCGGGTCCGACGGCGCTGGCCGACACCGCGTCGACGTCGCAGGGCATCGCCGTGACCGTCTCCCCGCTCGGAAACGACACCCCGTCCCGTAACCTGGACGACTCGGTCGGTGAGTGGGACGCCGCGAGCGTCGTGTT